>CBILQL010000022.1:0-16084 GCA_966238865.1 uncultured bacterium | reverse complement strand
CTTTCCGCCGCCGTGGGCTGCGCTCCGGCGCTCAGCGTCTCGAGCTCCGGGACCGTGTTGCGCAGCTTGGCCAGATACGTGGTGCGCGGACGCGTGTTGATCTCTTCGAGAAGGCCGTAATTGAGCGGATCGGCCTTCATCTGGCTGACCTGCCACTGGGGGTCGTTCTGGTCGCCGAACACGATGGCCTGGGTCGGGCAGGCCTGCTGGCAAGCCGTCTGGAGGCGGTTCACCGGGATCGGCTCGCCGTCCACCTTCGACTCGATCTTGGCCTGCTCGATGCGCTGCACGCAGTAGGTGCACTTCTCCATGACGCCGCGCATGCGCACGGTGACGTCCGGGTTGTAGAGCAGCGCCGTCACCGGGGTCGACTTGTCGGAGTAGCGGAAGAAATTGAACCGCCGCACCTTGTAGGGGCAGTTGTTCGAGCAGTAGCGGGTGCCCACGCAGCGGTTGTAGGCCATGTCGTTCAATCCCTCGTGGGAGTGGACGGTGGCGGCTACCGGGCACACCTCCTCGCAGGGGGCGTTCTCGCATTGCTGGCAGGCCATCACCTGGAACACCAGCTCGGGATTCTCGACATCGCCGGTGAAGTACCGGTCCAGCCGGATCCAGTGCATCTCGCGGCCGCGCATCACCTGCTCCTTGCCCACGGTGGGCACGTTGTTCTCGGCCATGCAGGCCGTGAGGCAGGTGTTGCAGCCGGTGCAGGAGTTCATGTCGATGACCATGCCCCACTGCATGCCCTTGGTGAAGTCGTAGGTGCCGAGGGTGCCCTGCTTCTCGAGGGGGGCCTGGGTCCACAGGGCCTTCTCCTCGGGATGGTGGTTCCACTTGTCCTCGGAGAAGGACATGGGCTTGTCATGGAGGTATTCCTCCACTCCCAGCTCGCGCACGATGGGACGGCCTTCCATGGACCAGTGATCCTGGGTGCAGGCCACCGGGTACAGGCCGGCCAGCTTCTCGATGGTCGCGCCGGAGGCCTGGAAGGGATTCCCGGCGGCGGCCAGGCCGTAGGCGTCGAAGCCGGCGCCCGTCCCCACCTTGCCGGTGACGCGGCGGCCGTAGCCGAAATGGATGAGGATGGTGTCGTCGGCGAGGCCGGGCAGCACCCAGGCCACCAGCTCCAGGCTCCGACCGCCCACGGTCACCTTCACCATGGGGCGCTTCTGGTAGTCGCCCAGGGTGGTGCCGGTGCCGGGCTCGTTCAGGAGGTTGGGGAGGTTCAATTCCTTGGCCAGCTTAGGGCCCACGTAGGCGGCGTTGTCCCAGGTGAGCTTGGTGATGGGCTCGGGCAGCTCCTGCAGCCAGGCGTTGTTGGCGAAGCGCCCGTCAAGCACATTGGGATGCTCGCGGAAGATGATTTCCTTGCCGGTGGCCGGCGCGATCAAGGCGTAGGCCTGGGCCGCTTTGGCGAACCCTTCCCGGGACGAGCCGGGGTTGGCCGCCCCGTATGCGGAGCCGGCGATGACGCCGTCATGCAGCCACTTGCGCCAGCCGGCGTCGCCGCCTTTCTTGCTCCAGTAGGCCTTGACCAGGTCATGGCTTTTCCGCACCTGCAGGCCCAGGATGCCGGCCAGCACCTCGGAGGCGCCGGCGGTCTCGTACATGGGGGCGATCAGGGGCTGGGCGATGGTGGCGGTGCCGTCATAGCCGACAGCGTCGCTCCAGGTCTCGAGGAAATGGCTCAGGGGCAGGTGCCAGCCGGCGAGGGCCGCCGTCTCGTCCAGCTCGGAGCCGAGATGGATGACGGTCTTCGCCTTCTTGATCTTCTCGGCGAAGCCGAGCCCGCCGGGAGTCGCGTAGGCCGGGTTGGAGTCGAGCACCACCAGGGTCTCGACCTTGCCGGCGTCCAGGGCCTGGCCAAGCTCGGTGATGCCTTCCAGCGAGGGCTGCAGCGCCCCGCCCACGGCGTTGAGCGCGTGCACGGCGGAGGGCTTGTACTCCAGGGTCTTGCCCACGTTGCCGAGGGAAACGTTGAGGATATGGGCCAGGGCATGGGCCAGCGGCGGCTGGTACTGGCCGACGACGACGAGGCTCGCGCCCTTGTTCGCGAGGAGGTCCGCGCACAGCTCCTTGATCCATGCCGTGTCGATCCCGGCGGCATCGGCCTTGAGGCCGGAGACGTCGGCGGCGAAGTCGCCCAGGGACAGGCCCCGGGAGGCCAATTCCTTGGCCACCAGGATCAGGGCCGGGGTCACCTGGCTGGGCTTGACGCGCAGGCGGTGATCGGCGCAGGCGCCGGTGGGCGAGAACTGGGATTCGATCATGTACAGCCGGCTCATCGCATCCGGGCCATTGTCCGGGTTCCGGGTCTTGGCGAAGGCCTTGGCGTTCGCCAGGTGGTTGGGCTCGGTCTCGGCGAAGTCGCTGTCGATGGAGAGGATGCGCTTGGCGGCCGCGAAGCGGAAATGCGGATCGAGGGCGGACCCCGTAACCGCCTGGATACCCTGGAGGGCGTTGTCCCGCGGTACGGCCTCGTAGGTGGTCCACTTGGCCTGGGGGAAGGCGGCCAGCACCTGGGCCTTCAGGTCGGCGACCGTGGGCGATCCGATGTAGCCGGAGAGGAAGCGCAGTCCGGCGCCTCCATTGGCGCGGTGGGCGGCGAACAGGGCGCCGGCCTCGGCCCAGAAGGCCGACCATTCGGCGGCCGTGCCGCCCTTCAGGGGCTTCTGCGAGCGTTCCGGGTCGTACAGATCGAGGACCGCGGCCTGGTGCTGCTTGCCGGTGGCGCCGAGGCTGCCGGGATGCTTGGGATTCCCTTCCACCTTGGTGGGGCGCCCCTCATGGCTTTCCACCAGCAGGCCCACGCCCTCCCCCTTGAGGGACATGGCGGTGGCGTAGAACTGGGGCAGGCCCGGGATGATGCTTTCCGGCATCTTGTTGTAGGGAAGGATCTCGATCTCGGGGCGGCGGACGATTTTGCAGCCCGTGACGCCGGCCAGCGCCATCCCGGCGCCCATCACCTGCAGGAACTTGCGGCGCGACACGCCGCCACCCAGCTCGGAAGCCCCTTCCGGGAACTCGCGATGGAGGAACTCCTTGAACTCCGGCGCTTCCGCCAGCTCGTCCAGGCTCCGCCAGTATTGCTTGCCGCTCTGCTTGGGGTTCAGATCTAGCGATGACATGTGCTGCAATCCGTTCTGGTGTTGACGTGATACTTCTCCATGAAGCTGCGGCCGATGGCGAGGGGATCCCCGTCGGGGGTCCAGCCCAGGTTGGTCACGAGCTTCCGGTCGCGGATACGGGGGGCGGGATTGTTGTGGCACTCCACGCACCATTGCATGCTGAGGGGCTGCACCGCGCGGACGACGTCCATCTGGTCCACGCGGCCATGGCACTCCACGCAGGAGACGCCCTTGTTCACGTGGGCGCTGTGGTTGAAGTAGGCGAACTCGGGAAGCTTGTGGATGCGCTTCCAGGGGATGGGCTTGCCGGTGGAGAAGGCCTCGCGGATCTTGACGATCTCCGGCCGGTCGGTGAACACCTGGGTGTGGCAGTTCATGCAGACTTCCGTGGGCGGCACGCCGGCGAATTGGCCGCGCTCGACGTTGAAGTGGCAGTAGCGGCAATCGATGCCGAGCTGGCCCGCATGGAGCTTGTGGCTGTACCGGACGGGCTGCTCGGGCTGGTAGCCGACGAACGTGTGCTTGGGAGAGCCCCAGTACCAGATCACGAACACGAGGGTGCTCAAGCCGCCGATGACCGACACCGCAGCGATCAGCGGAATCTTGTTGGTCCACTTGGGGAATACCATTAAGAAGCTCTCCGTGGAAGGAGTGAGGCGCGAAGAAGAGAGAGTTGGTCCGAACCCTTCATCAACGGCGGGAAAAGATAAACACGGCAATCCCGGTTTGCAATATGGGACGTCGCAAATTTGCCAGGAAATGATTGGACAGCTTCGTCGAGGCGGCGCGGGATCACCATGGCGACTTTGCCGCTCGGCTCGGCGGTAAAACGTCTACTTCGGCAGTAGATGATTTGCAGGGGATGCGGACCATGCGCCGGGAGCTCTCGTAAAGCGTTCGCACCCGTGCACGTAACCAAGGCATTAACAAGACTTTACCCTTCGACCGCCGCACGGATGGCGCGGGGCGGCTGTCCTGCCGGCTGCGGGACAGCCCCGCATCCAGGCGTGGATCCTTGACACTTCCCTGACTCGCCGTCCTGGAGGAATGCTCAGACGAACTGCAGCGTCTTGTCGAAGGCGAGCACCACGAGCACCACCGGCAGATAGGCGAGAGAGACGAAGAAAAGCGTGCGGGCCGCCTCGCGGCTGCGCCGGCGCGTCAGGGACACCGCCGCAAGGAGGAGATAGCCGCCCGCCAGGGTCGCGCTCATCAGGTACCAGGTCCCGGCCAGGCCGAAGAAGTAAGGGAACAGGGAAACGAGGAGCAGGATCAGGGATTGCAGCACGGCGTGCCGGAACAACGCGTCGCCGGTGGGATCGGTGACGCTGAGCATCTTGAATCCGCCCTGGGCATAATCGGACTTGTACATCCAGGCCAGGGCCAGGAAGTGGGGCAGCTGCCAGAAGAACAGGATGGCGGCGAGGACCAGTCCGCCCAATCCCAGGGAGCCCTGGACCGCGGTCCATCCCATGAGCGGCGGAAGCGCCCCGGGAATGGCGCCGACCAGGGTGTTGAGGCTCGAATACCGCTTCATGGGCGTGTAGACGGCCGCGTAGAGCACCAGGGTCAAGGCCCCGAGCAGGGCCGTGAGGGCGTTCACGCGCAGCCAGAGATGGGCCGTGCCGGCCACGAGGCACAGGCTGCCTAAGACATAGGCGGCCCCCACGCCCACCCGTTCGGTGGGGATGGGCCGGCCGCGGGTGCGCTCCATGCGCTTGTCGAATTCCTTCTCCATGGCCTGGTTGAAGACGAAAGCGCCCACCGCCAGGACACCGGTGCCGAGAAGGGCATGGCCCAGGAGCGCCCAGTCCATTTCCGCCGTGCTCCCCAGGTAGAACCCGGCCCATGTCGTCAAAAGGATGTTCAACACCATCCGGAACTTCATGAGTTCCAGGAAAGACCGGAACAGGCCCCGGTTGCCCCGCTGCGAGGCGCTCATGTGACGGCCACTCCCTTTCCGGGCAGGGTGCCGCCCGGCAGGACGCGGGATACGGGTGCAGCATCGGACATGGTACCCTTCGCGGCCAGGTCTCCCGCGGCGCGGTCGCCCAGCCTGTAAATCATCAGGAAGAGTAGCAATCCGGAGGTGAAGACCAAGGCGCCGCCGGACAGATGGAAGGTGGTGGGAACCGGAGCCTTGCCGGACCAGATGGTCAGCATCCCGAGCACGCATTGGAGCAGGAGCGCCCCGCCCAGGATGCCGGCCACCGTTTTCACCGGTTTCGCATGTCCGGAGGTGAGCACCCGCAGAATCAGGGAAAGCCCGAGCACCACCAGCAGAGTAGCGCCCACACGGCTGTGGAGGAAATGCACCGAAATGCCAAAGTTCCAAAAGGGCGGAACTAACGCACCAAACGCCAAGGGAAAGGTGGGAATGGCGAGGCCGGCGAAACTATGCCGGAGCACGGCCCCCATGAGGATTTGCAGGAAGGTGAGGCAGACGAAGACCAGGGCCGTGGTCTGGCCCGGCGTCGAGAAGCGGAAGCCCGAGGTGCCGGCCTCGATCCAGATCCGCGAGGTGGCGAAGGCGAGCAGGACGGTGAGGGCGAAGAACAGCTCGGCGGTGCAGGCATGGGCGGTGGAAACCGCCACGGGTAACTTGTGGAGTACGGTAATGCCCCCGAGCACCCCTTGCAGGATGACGAGCAGCAGGGCACCGGTGCCGGCCCACTTCATCCAGCGCCGGCCGTCCTTGATCCACAGGAACAGGCACAGTCCGATGGTCAGGAATCCCACCAGCGACGCGAACAGCCTGTGCCCGTGCTCGTAGAAGATGCCGCCCTTCATCATCGAGGGCGGGAAGGTGAACATGTTCTGGCCGAACGTGGTGGGCCAATCGGGCACGGCCAGGCCGGAATTGGTGCTGGTGACCATGCCGCCCGCGAACAGCAGGAGGAAGGTGAATACCGAGAGGACTATCGTGTAGATGTGAAGCCAGGATCGATAGGAGGTAGTTGTCATGGGCGTATTTCGGTGCCCAAATTTACCCACTTTCCGAGGGTGTGGCTACCCGCGGCCCCTCATAAATAGGCGCGCAGGAGGAAAAAAATCAACACTCCGGTCAAAGAAACGTAAAGCCAAATTGGGAGCGTGATTCGCGCCCATTTGCGATGGGTTTCAAACCGGGATGTAAGGGCGAAGAAGAAGGTGCCAAGGATGAGGGGAAGCACGACCATGGAGAAGTGGATATGGGAGATGAGGATGACGAAATAGGCGGGCCGGATCCAGCCCTGTCCCGGGAACGGGGTGTCTCCGTGCACGCTATGGTAGACGACATAGCAGACGAGGAACAACGCGGAGAAGATGAAAGCCGATTTCTGGCAGAAGGCATGGAGGCGGCGGTTGCCGGCGCGGATGGCGAACCATCCCCGGACCAGGAAGGCGGCGGTTATGGCGTTGAGGGAGGCGTTCACCGCCGGCAGGAAGGCCAGGGATCGGGACTCTCCCCCGCCCCGCCGCAGGTAGATGAGCCAGACGAGGAAGCCCAGGGCCAGCGAGCTGAACAGGAGGTTGCAGACCATGAAGATGCGCTGGTTCGTCAGGGGATGGGCGGGGGCCGGAGTGACGGCGGGCTGGTTCATGGCGGGTCTTTCAGCAGGCGAGGCTGCGGCTGTCGCTGGGCGAACGCCAGCGCCCCTCCGCGGCCCCGGATTGGGCGAGTGCCGCGCGGATGTGTCCCATGCGTTCGCCCCGGGTCTTTTCCAGGCGGATGCCGCCGGGCTGCAGGCAGGCCAGGCCGCCGGCGGCGTTCCCCATCTCCACGGCACGGCGCAGCTTCAGCGGATTCATGTGATGCAGTTCACGATCGATATGCACTTCCCCCTTTGGGAAGAGATCGTCGGCGAGCCATTGCTGGAAGCAGGAGGCGAGGAGCCCCCCGAGGAAATTGTCGCCGGCCCCGGTGGTGTCTCCGGGATGGGCTCCCCGGTCGCGCGCCCGGGCGGCCAGGGCGGCGTCCACTGGGACTTCGCCCCGGCTCTCCCCGAACAGACCGCCGATGGAACGGTAATAGGTCGGCGCCGCGCCCCGGGTCGCGACCGCCGCCGTCAGGCCGCGATCGAGGAGGACGTCCACGGCTGCTTCCACCCGACCCCCGGGTGCCATGCCCGCGAGGCGGAGGATCTCCGTCTCGTTGCCGACCAGCAAATCGATGAGCGGCCAGGCGGCCTCGTCGTTCCGCGGGCCGCCGCCCATCCCTCCCAGGGACCAGGGACGGCCTTCACGCTCGGCGGCGAAGTCGAACACGGTGCCGACAACGGTGAAGGCCCCGCGGCGCCGGCTCTTGGCCAGGAGGTCGGGAAGGACCCTGTGCAGGCCCGGGGTCAGGGCCGTGCCGGCGTAGAGGTTCACGGTGGCCTGGAAGAAGCTCTCGCCCAGGACGTCCGGGTCCGGCGAGACGGAGCCGGGCCGATGGACGAAGCAGCGCTCCCCGTCCCCGCCTCCGGCCCCCGGATCGCTGAGCACCCAGGTGACGTCGGTGCGCCCCTGCCGTTGCCTGAAGCTGCCCAGGTCCAGCGGGGTCTGGGCCAGCAGCCAGCGGATGCGCGAAGCCGCAGCATCGTCGCCGGAGAGGCCGAAATAGGTGACCGGGATCTTGGACGGCCGCAGCAATTGGGCCGCCAGGGTCAGCGACACCAGGGCCGGCCCGCCGGCGTGGAAGGCGCCCTCGGCCCCGGGAGCCAGGTCGGAGAGGATCTCCTCCCAGGACCGTCCGGCGAAGCGTTCCAGATCCTCTACGAACACGAGGGAGCCCGGCGCGAGGCCACCGTCCCCTGGGCGCCGGGACCGGATGGGCGCGAAGCGCGGCGACGCGAAGTCCAGGCCGGCGAAAAGGTAATCGGCCAGCCCATGGCCGGCCCCGTGGAGACGAAAGGCCGGATTAGCCATGCTTGGCTGCGGCCAGATCGGTGTAGCGGAACATCTCGTTGATGCACCGCAGCGCCCGCTCGCGCACGTCGTCGGCGATGACGACCCTGTCCTCCGGACGGGGCTTGACCAGCACCCGCAGGATGTCCTCCAGGGAATTCGACTTCATGTACTTGCACAGGGTGCAGGCCCCGACGAAACGCTTGGTGGGATGCTCGGCCTCCAGGCGGTTGATGAGCCCGCATTCGGTCAGCACCAGGAAATCATCCTTCTTGCTCTTCCCGATATAGGTCAGGATCTGGGAGGTGCTGCCGACATAATCGGAGGTGCCGGCCACCACCGGACTGCATTCGGGATGGCTCACGACCTCCAGGTCCGGGAATTTGAGGCGCATGTAGCGGACCATCTCCGGGTCGTACTGCTCGTGGACGTAGCAGACGCCGTCGTAGAGCTCGATGCGCTTGTCCACTCCCCGTCGCGCCATCTCCTCGCGCAGGTTCTTGCCCATCAGCTTGTCCGGCAGGAAGACGATCTTGTCGTTCGGGTAGTGCTCCACGATGTCGTACACGTTGGAGGAGGTCACGCACACGTCGCACTCCGCCTTCACCTCGGCGGTGGTGTTGATGTAGCAGACGAAGGCGTGGTCCGGGAACTCCCGCCGCAGGCGGCGGACGTCCTCGCCCGTGACGGCGTCGGCCAGGGTGCAACCCGGCTCCTTGCCGGGGATGAGGACTTCCTTGTCCGGGTTCAGGATCTTGGCGGTCTCCCCCATGAAGCGCACCGCGGCGAAGACGATGGTCGAGGCCGTGGTGCCCATGGCGTCCTTGCTGAGGCCGTAGGAATCTCCGGTGAAATCGGCCACGCCGTACACGATTTCCGGGGCCACGTAGGAATGGGCCAGGATCACCGCGTTGCGGGTCTTCTTCAGCTCGTTGATGAGGTTGATGGTGGGCACCAGGGATGCGCACTTCTCCCGGGAATAGGCGCAGAAGGCGCCGTTCACCTTCACGTCCCGCAGCTTTTCGTAGAGTTCGTCGCCGGTCATGGGAGTCGTCCCGTCATCCCAGGAAAAGTAGCAAATCGGCGGGATCCACGGGCCGCGCGGCCGAGGGCCGGGAATCCGGTGGCTGAAGAGCGACCGTTCCGTCCGGGCCGATTAATCGAGAATCGCCGACAGGGGCAGGACCAGGGTCGCGGCCACGCCGCCTCGCGCGTCCGCGGCGATGTTCAGTCCGGAGGCCGGCCCGGCAGGCGCATCGGCGGACAAGGCCTCGTCTCCATCGCCGGATCCCGCGGGCGGATGCGGCGAAGCGCCCGCGGACGGGATCCCCGAATCGCCGGCTTCGCCCCGCAGCGAGTAGTAGAGATAGGCCGCCCCCGCCGCCAGCGCGGTGATGCCGGCGGCGGCGACCGCCGTTTCCATCCGCGCGCCGTTGCCGGACACGGGACCGGAGCGGTCGAGGGAGGAGTGGATGCCGTAGAAGACGCCGCCGACCGCCAGGGATCCCAGGGAGAAATAGGCCAGCGGTGCGTGTTCGCGGTAGGATCGGCAGGCGCCGCATCCGCCGGAATATTCCAGGCGGACCTTTTCCTCCTGGAGATCGGCTTCGGCCGCCCGGGAGACGGCCGGGGATGCCATGCCGAACAGGGCAAGGAGCGGGAGGGCGCGGAGCCGGAGCATACCTGCAAAGCTACGTTCTCGATCGGGGACGTCAACCCGGATTCAAGAGCCGGCCCGGGGATCCCGGGCCCAAATACCGAAAACTTCCTCAAAGACCCGGATCCCGGAAAGGAAGGCGGGTTCGCCGGGATGCTGAACGCGACTTTTCAGCGGCCGTCGGCGAAACGCGGAGGGGTCGCCGCGGGCTTCCCCTCCAGGTAATCCACCGAGCCCCGCACCAGGGCCCGGGCCGTCTTCTCGAACTCGGATGCGGTGGGGCAATTGGCATCCTCGTAGGTCAAAGCCATCACCTGCTCCTTGTAATTCTGCCACCAGAAGCTTTCCGGGTATTGCGGCGGCGTGCCGGCGCTCCAGCTTCTCACGAAAAACCAATCCTCGATGCCGTCCGGGAAATGCTCGCGCACGCTCCCGATATATTCCTTTTCCAATTCCGCAAAGGCCGGCGACGTGCCCTGGGAATCGTGGTAGAAGAAGAAGCGGGTGCAGTTGAACCGATCGGAATGCAGGTTGAGGGCCACCTCGATGGGCACGGGTCCTTCCATGAAATCCCGGAAACGCGCGCGCAGGGCGGCGACCTCGGGCTGGGGCTCGCTGTCGTCCCATCCGCCCTCCAGATCCACGCCATTGGCATTGAGCCTTCCGTACCCATGGCTGCGCCCCGGCCCCTTCTCGACGCCGTCAGGGTTGTACATCGGGATGAAATGGAAGATGTATCCGGCGCGGATATCGGCGCTGGTCTCCGAGGAGCCCAGGAGGAAATCCACCGCTTCGTTGGCCACGCGCTGGGCCTGGACCTCGGAGGGATGGGTGCGGGCATGGATGAACACGCGCCGCTTCCTCCCCGGCTCGCCGTCGGACTCCCATAGGCTGTCGCCGGGGGCGGTGACGGTCACCATCCACAAGGCCCGTCCCTCCACGCTGGCACCGATGGAATCGACCTTGACGTAGGGACTCTCCCGCCAGCGCTCCAGATCCGCCAGGAGGGAATCGTATCCGTACAGCCATCCGTTGGTGCTGTCCGGTGCCACGGCGACCGGGATGGTATCCTCCGGGTCCTGATCCTTGTCGCGATCGGGCGGATCCCCGGTATTATCCGTGACATTGCAGGCCAGGACGGCCAGGCAGGCCCCGGCCGCCAGCAACGATCGCATCCCATTCCAATGTATCAAAGCATCCTCCCCGGGTTGCCGTTCCCGATGCGCCGCACCTTGTCCTCGGACATGCCGGCATCCCCGAATTCCCGGGAACCCTGTCGAAATAATTCCTTTGCCGGCGCTTGCAAATGGAATTCCGGCGGCAGCAATTTTACATTTTTGACCGGCCCATCCGCTACGGTCATGACATCATCCCGGAGGTTGCCTTGAAAAGATTCCATCCCCTGTCAGCTTTTTCCGCCCTTCGCACCCTTTGCGCCCTTTCCCTGGGAGCCGCCCTGCTTGGCGCCTGCACGGATTCCGAGTCGGACCTGCCCCGCCTGGAGTTCGATAACACCATGCCTTCCGAGATCACCGTGGGCGACACGACCGTGGAATTGACCATGACCCGCTTCTATGCGAACACCCAGGGCAAGGAGCTGAGCGCGGGCGGATACAAGGGGCACGCCTTCACCTCGTCGGATACCACAATCGTGAAGGTGATCGAGGCGCGGCGCCTCCTGGGATTGAAGCCAGGCACGGCCGACATTTCCGCCTCGGACGGAGCCGGCTCCGACAGCAAGAAGCCTTTCGGGGTGACCGTCAAGGCCGAGTAGCGGCTGCTTTTCCAGCCTCGGCCCCGGCGAACGCCGGGAAGATCTCCCCGTAGGCGCTTTCCCTTCCGGCGGCGAGCACGCGTTCCACCGCGGCCACGGCGGCGTCGCTTTCCAGATCGCCCGGGTGCAGGGACACCTTGACCAGGGGAAGGCGCAGCGCGCCTTCGAGCCAGGCCCGGCCTCCCGCCAGGCGCGCACCGGGGCCGGGATTGCTCCAGGCCAGCGGAGGCGCGAAGCGGGACGCGCCCGTGGGAAGATGCCGCAGGAAGAAGCGGGATTCCCGGAGGACGAAGCCCCGCGCCGCCAGCGCCGAAAGCGGCGGCGAGCCGTGCCAGGTGGGAGCGGCGAAACCCAGGGCGGTGAAGCCCGCATCCAGCAAGGCGGCGGCGCCGCGATCCAGGAGGCCCGCTGCCTCCCCCGCCGGCAACCCGCAGAACTCGGCTTCGCCTCCCACCAGAGCCCGGTTCACCCAGCGCCCCCACAAGCCCCGACGCCCGCCGCCGTCCCGGTCCGCGCCGGGAAGCCGCTCCGCCGCCAGGTGGCGGAAACCGTGCAGAAGGAGCTCGGAACCGGAAGCCGCCTTTTCCCGCAACCAGGCGAGGAATTCCGGTGCCGCGTCCAGGGATGCGCGGCCGTGGTATTCCGGGACCACCAGAAGTGCCACCCGGCGCGCTCCCAGGGAGCGCAGCCGTCGCAAATGGCCCTCCACCAGGGGGAAGTTCCCCGGCCAGACGTCGTGGATGGAGAGGAGGAAGCGCATGCGTCTCAGAGCCCCTGACAGAATGGTTGCCCGGCTGCGTGCCGGCGCGGCCCGGGGCCTGCGGACTCCGGCAGCGGCCCGGGGCTTTCGCCGACGGTCGGGGCGACCGCCGGTTTGTTATTTTTACGCTGTGCTAAAGCTACTCGTTTTCGACCTGGATGGCACCCTGGCGGATACCCGCGAGGACCTCGCGCAGTCGGTGAACCATGCCCTGGGCGAAGCCGGCCTGCCTCCCCTGCCGCTGGCCGCGGTGATGGCCCGGGTGGGAAACGGCGCGCGCAACCTGGTGCGCGGATGCCTGGAAGAAGCCCGCCGGCTCGCCGCATATCCCTCCCCGACGGCCGAGTCGCCCGTTCGCGGCGGGTCGGCCGGCGCGGATCCCCTGGAAGAGGCCGCCCTGGCGGCTTTCCTCGGACATTACCGGGAGCATTGCCTCCGCAGCACCGCCGCCTATCCCGGCGTGGAAGCGGCCCTCCGGCAACTGGGCGGTTACCGAAAGTCGGTGCTTACCAACAAGCCCACCGAGCCCGCGGTCCGCATCCTGGAGGGGCTGGGGCTGGCCGCCCACTTCGAGCACGTGCTGGGCGGGGACAATCCCCACGGCCGGAAACCGGACCCGGCGGCCCTGCGCTGGCTGATGCAGGCCGCGGACGCGCCGCCGGGGCGCACCGCCATGGTCGGCGACGGCGTCCAGGATGCGGTCGCCGCCCGCCGGGCGGGCGCGCGCCTGATAGGGTTCCTGGGAGGCATCGCCCCGCGCGCGGATCTGCTGGCGGAATCGCCGGACGCCGCGGTGGAGAGCATGGAGTCGCTGCCCCAGGCGGTGGCCGCCCTGGAATCCCGCCTCGCCGGGGAGGCTCGATGAGCGGCAGGTATTTCCTGGCCACCTTCGGCTGCCAGATGAACGTCTACGATTCCAACCTCATCGCCGGCATGCTGGAGCGGAAGGGCATGCGCGCCTCCGGCGACCCGGGCCAGGCCGACGTGCTGATCGTGAACACCTGCTCCATACGAGGCGGCGCCGAGGACCGGGCCTATGCCCGCATCGCCGCCATGCGCCATTACAAGAAGACCCGGCCCGGCGTGCGCATCGCCGTGGTCGGCTGCATGGCCCAGAACCACGGCGACAGAATCCCCGTGGATCTCGATCACGTGGACTACGTGGTGGGCCCCGACAATTACCGCGAGCTGGAGACCCTGCTCTTCCGGGAGCGCCCGGCGGCGGCACGCGTGCTCACCGAGC
Organism: uncultured bacterium; assembly: GCA_966238865.1. Lineage (GTDB taxonomy): Bacteria > Fibrobacterota > Fibrobacteria > UBA11236 > UBA11236 > CBILQL01. The sequence continues at coordinate 2,653 of CBILQL010000022.1, read as the reverse complement.
AGAACGCCTTCGAGAACTACGAGGGGATGTCGGCCCGGCTCGACTCCGCGGTGTCCTGCCACATCACCGTCATGCGGGGCTGCAACAAGCGCTGCACCTACTGCATCGTCCCCACCGTGCGCGGCGTGGAGCGCAGCCGCGAGGCCGCCTCCATCGTGGAGGAGGCGGAGCGCGCGGCGGCGGAAGGCGTCAAGGAGATCTGCCTGCTGGGGCAGACCGTGAACTCCTACCGCACCCGCGAGGACGATTTCGCCTCCCTGCTCCGCAAGCTCGACGCGGTGCCGGGGCTGGAGCGCATCCGCTTCACCTCGCCGCATCCCCGGCATTTCGACACCAGGACCATCGCGGCCATGGCGGAATGCCGCAAGGTGTGCAACCACGTGCACCTGCCGGTGCAGAGCGGGTCCGACGCCATGCTGCGCAAGATGCGCCGCCAATACACCCGGGAGCGCTACCTGGACATCGTGGCCGAGCTGCGGTCCGCCATCCCGGACCTCGGAATCACCACCGACGTCATCGCCGGCTTCGTGGGCGAGAGCGAGCGGGATTTCGAGGATACCCTCTCCCTGATGGAGACGGTGGGATTCGACTCCGCCTACATGTTCGCCTACAGCCCCCGCGAGGGGACTCCCGCCTTCGACGAGCCCGAGACACTCACACCCGCCGAGAAACAGGAACGGCTGGAGCGTCTCATCGCCCTGCAAATCGGCATCACCGAGCGCCGCCTGGACGCCATGGCGGGGCGCGTGGAGGAGATCCTTGTGGAAGGCCCGTCCTCCAGGAACGCCTCGGAGTGGATCGGCAAGACCGGCTGCTGCAAGAAGGTGATCCTGCCCGACGGCCCCGGCGTCGCGAAAGGCGCCCTGGTGAAAGCCCGCATCCTGTCCCGCAGCGGCACCGTGCTGCGCGGGGAGACGGTACCCGATCGATAGGAGCCCCCCATGGCCTATGTCAAACGCTTCCTCCTGCTCGCCCTGGCGGCCCTCCTGGTCGTCTTCGCCTTCCAGAACCAGCATCTCCTGAGCCAGCCCGTGAGCCTGTCCTTCTTCCGGTACGGCGCCACCCTGTGGCTCGGATTCTGGCTGGTGCTCGCCTTCCTGGCCGGGGTGCTCCTGTTCCTTGTCGTCGACCTTCCCCGCTCCTTCTCCCTCACGCGGGAAATCGCCCGCAAGGCTGGTGAACTGGCGCGCGCGCAATTCGAGCTCGGCCATGCCCAGGCCTATATCGCCCAGGCACAGGCCCAGGTCCAGGCGGCGTCGCCGGGGATTCGGCCGCCCCCGGTCCCGACCGCCGCCCCGTCCCCGGTTCCCGCCGCCACCCCGTCCCCGCACCCGCCCGCGGGCGATTTGGAGAAACGCCTGGGATTATGATGCCTTCGTCGCGGGTCCGCGCCCTGTTGCGGACCCTGGTGCTCCCGGCGGCCCTCGCCGCCATCCCCTTCCCGGCCGCCGCCTCCCTGTCCCCGGGGAAAGCCTCCGACGCGCGCGCGTCCCTGTCGGCTCCCGCTTCGCCTTCCGCGGCCACTTCGTCAGGGTCCGGGAACGAAGCCCAGGGCCAGTCCGCCGGGAAATCCGATGAAAGCTCCGTCCGCAGGGAAGAGATCCGCTCCCTGGCCCGCCGCGGGCACTTCGACTCCGCCCTGGCGCTGTGCAGGCAGGCGCTTGAAAGCGACAGCGGGGACGTCTACGCGCGCTTCATGGCCGGGAAGCTGTCCCCGCAGGGCAAGGCATCCGCGGAGCATTTCAAGCGCGTGCTGGAGAGCGGGAAGCCGGGGCCCGAGTCGGAAGAGAGCCGCTTCCGCCTGGGCCAGTACCATTACGCCGCCGGGAAATATCATCTTGCCATCCCTTATTTCCGCGAGTACGTCCGCCTGCATCCGCGGGGGGATTGGCAGGAGCCGGCCCTTTACTGGATGGGCCGGGCCTGCCTCGCTTTGGCGCAGTCGCGTCCGGACCGGGCGGCCTACCTGGATTCCGGCCTGGCCTATTTCCAGCGTCTCCGGGATCTGGGCCCGCCGGACGGCTACTATCACGCCCTCGCCCTGGAAGGCATCGCCAAGGCGAGGCTGTCCCGGGGCGATCGGGAGGGCGCCTGGCAGGCGGCCCAGGGGGCCCTGGAAAAGGCTCCCGAGGACGAGCGCGCCGCCATCCTGCTGCTGGCGGCCCAGCTCCGCCGCGACGTCGACCGGGAGGAGGAGCGGCGCCTGCTCCGCAGGCTGGCCGACGAGCATCCGAGGAGCCCCGAAGTCCGGCATCTGCGCCGACTGAACGGCTCCACGGATCCCGCGCGTTGGCGGGCACCAGTCCCTCCAGGCCCCGTCCGCCCCCCGGATTCCTCCCAGGCCGGGGCGCCCGCGCCAGCCGGAGTAACCTCTACGATACCCCAGGGGGGTTCCGTCCCGGGCGGGGATCCGCCCCGGGCTGCGGCCGCGGGCCCGCGCTATACCCTGCAATTGGGCGCCTTCGCCCAGGCCGCGAACGCCCGGAGCCTGGCGGCCGATCTCGCGAAGCTGGGGTTCGCGCCGGAGCTGGCGGAGGCTTCCCGGGGCGGGAAGGCCATCTACCAGGTGAGGCTGGGACGCTTCGCCACTGCCGAGGAGGCGCAGGCCTTCGCCGAGCGGGCCGCTGTAGTGCGTGCATGTGCCGTCGACCGC
>CBILQL010000021.1:0-16262 GCA_966238865.1 uncultured bacterium | reverse complement strand
TCATGTATGCAAATCCTTTGCTTGCCATCAGCATTACCAACCACCTCATTCATAAATACTTTGAAACAAGCTTTGGTATCTCACTCGGAGACACTATCGCAAGTTCTAGCCTCCACTGTTTTACCCTAACGAAATATGGAAAGGAACTATACCGAGCTTTGAATTTAACGCCAGACTATCAAATGATGAACTTGATAAAATCAAAGCTCGACACTTCAACGCAAGCCCAGCTATTTAAGATCTCATAAGGTATAGAATTTGGGAAAAGGTAACCAAGAGGTTATACCATTAAAAATGGTGCTTCGCCGTATAGCAAGCGGATCGAACTGACTGCTCGCGGTTCATCCGCACGTTATACGGACGAGGCAACATTTCGCTAAAGAATCGAGTATGATTCGCAATTTCATTCTTGTAGTCCTCATAGCCCTTGCTTGCTCGCAGGCCAATGGTAAATGGATTTTCCTTCCGGGTATTAAGGTTTCCAACCCTCAGTGGGTTGCTATTTCGTTCCCAGCGGTCTATGTGGATCATTCTTTGCCTGTAAACCTTGCTGCCAATGTCGATCCTGGTGTAGGTGGTCTTAAAACCTCGTTCGGTTTTTCCGGAAATCCAGGGATGGTTAAGTGGAGCGGAATAGCCGTTCAGCTTTCGGCAATCAATGCCTGGGGCTATCCAATATTGATGGATTCGGGGGATATGTATGTCGGGGTGGAAGGCCGTCTACACAAAGCTTATTTGAATTTTGGCTTCGGGGTGTATAATCCAATCTTCTCAGCCAAAGACGGGATATACATATCTGGTACCATTGGGTTCGGTATCTGAGACAGGAGCAAGAGGTGCTAACTCCCAAGTGCAAAACGTCGCCGTATCAATCGGATCGAACCGGAATGTGCCAGGGGAAATGAGACGGGTGTGTTCCACAATTTAGTGTAGAGAACCGGCGCTGTGGAGGGCATCCGTGTTCCTGGTTGAATTCTGTTCGTCGACAGCGGCGACTTGAGCCGCTTTCAGGTTCATGTTGATGCCGACCACGGGTGGATTGGCCTTCACCACCGGCCGCCCGGAGGGAAACCGTTCGGGATTCGCTGTATAGGCTGCATCCAATACTTCCTGCCTCCGCGCCACGATGTTCTGCACGCGTCCGAAGTGCACGGAGGCCGGCGTGTGCAAGTTGAGCCCCACGTGCATGTGGTCGTTGTTGTACCAGCTCAGATACTGGTCGAAATGGTTCACGGCATGCGCCGGGCCTTCGAAATGGTCGGGGAAGGAGCCATCATACTTGATCGTCTTGAAGTGCGATTCGGAAAACGGGTTGTCGTCCGAGGTCCGGGGCCGGGAGAGGCTCTGCGAGATGCCCAGCAAGGCCAAGAGTTCCCGCGTGGTGTTCGCCGTCATCGGCGCGCCCCGGTCCGAATGGATGGTCACCGTCTCCCCGTCCTTCAAGTGGTTCCTAACCGTCTCGCGGATGAAGTGCTGGGCCTTACGCGCCGACTCATGCTCTGCGACCATCCATCCCACCGCGTAGCGGCTATAGAGGTCGAGCATCAGGTACAGGAAATACCATTTGCCGTGGAAGGGGCCCTTCAGGCGCGTTATGTCCCACGTCCACACCTGATTGGGCCCCGTTGCTTCCAGGATAGGCGCGGCATGCTTGCCCCGCTTGGCTTGCAGCCGTCGTTCCTTCACCTCCCCGTGCTCGGAAAGAACCCGGTAGAACGTGCGGATGGAGCCGAGGTACTGGCCTTGATCGAGCAGCCTTGGCACTACCTCCCGAGGCGTACGGTCGACAAACTCCGCTTCGTGGAGCACTTCCAGGATGCGAGCGCGCAAGGCATCGGGAATTCGATTCGAAGGCTTGGCGCGTGGCCGCGGCGGTCCTTGTACAGGCGCCCTCCCATGACGGTAGAACGTGCCGCGCGAAACGGAAAGCGCCTCGCAGACCCGCGTGACCGCGCAATCCTTCGCAACCAACGCCTTCGCTGAGCTCATGCGTCGCTCTCGTTCTCGAGGTCTTCCTCCGTTGTCCGCTTGATCGGGAACATCTCCGCAATTTTTTTTTGAGCGGCGACGATGAGGCGCAGTTGACGGTTCTCCTCCTGGACCCTGGCCATCTGCCGCTCCAGCTTCTCCTTCTCCTTGCGTATGGCTGCCGCCGGATCGGACTTGGGACCCCGCTTCCGGGCTTTGATGCCCTCGGCCAACTGCGCCTCCAACTCCCGCTTCCAGACGGCGACTTGGCTGGCGTAGAGGCCTTCGCGACGGAGGATCTCGCCAATGGCACCCCGCCGGTCCCGGTTGGCATCGACCTCTTGGAGAATTCGGAGCTTATACTCCGGTTCAAAGCGCCGGCGACCCGGCTTGTCCTCGATTTGCTCGGACTGTTTCTGGACTTCCTTGGCCACGTAAGACCTCGACTTTCTACACTAAATTTAGTGCAGGCTGTGTCTCACGTCTCCCTGGCACATTCCGAACTGACTGCGCGCGGCTGGCACGCCCCGTGCGTCGCGGCTTCGCGGGCCTCTCTTCGCATGCACGGGGCGCGCCAGTACCCTCCGGCGCCGTCCCTTCCGGGCCGACGCCTCCGGCCGTGCTCGCAGCTCATCCGAGCGTTATACGGACGATGATCCGGAATGAAGAATAAGACTTCAAATGGAACCTATTTCGGTGGCACAATTTCAAAATCTGCCTACAGCAAATTCAACCAATCAGGCGGCACCATTTTCACTAAGTTTTTAAATTTTCTAGCCGAGACTGCTGGAGGATAACTAGAATGGATTTTACAATCGCTGCCATAAAGATTTCGGTGCTGATTATGGCCGTTGTTGGGGTGATTTCTGTGGTCAAAAAGATTTACGACTTTTATCGGGTTGTAAATAAAGACTACGTAGATACTTTAAAAGAGCATTTGGAGCACAAATCAAAGGTCATCTCAGACATTACTGATCAAAAAAAAGATTTAGAGGCCCAGCTAGACATTCAGAGAAGTCGGGCGGAAGTCAGTCTAAAGTTGGCAGACATATATTCGACCGATGTTGAGAACCTAAATGAAAAAATAAAGGATCAGGAAACCAAAATTCGTGAGTTAAGTAATGCGATTTTATTCCTGGGCTGGATTGTGCATCGCGAGAGATTCATTCGAGGCTCCCTTTGGGAAATTTTACTTCGATCAAAACCCGCAGATGAAAGGGGTGTGGTTGGGGAGTTTTTCATGAGAAATATTGACGCGATTCTAGAAATCCAGAGCAGAAGTATGCAGGCCACAGATCTACCTTGGAAAGAAGAAGATTTAATAACTCAACGTAGCATCAAGTACATGTCTGCTGAATTTATTAAGATGCCCATTTACGGCGAAATAGAATTGTTTAGAGAGATTGAGCATAAAATTGAGTCGCTCCCAAAAATCTCGGATTCCAAATCATCTAATACCAAGGAAGAGTCTGAAGATAAACCCGAAATTAGTACCGAAAACATTAAAGATTCAAGTAATGCCTAAGCACAAAAGATTTGAATATTCACGCGATCAGGAGGAAAGAGATGCGACCTGATTCGGGTACTGCTTCGCCGTATAACAATCGGATCTCTTTATGCTTATTTTTATTTCCAGAAATATTTTGTTGATTCCATGGTGCTTTGAACGGTCGATGCTCTCTATTCGGGCGTCCCGTGGGGCGCCGTCTATTCTTTAACGGACCTGTTCGAAGCTGGCCTGCACCCAGGCCGTGGGAGAAAGCATCCTTACCTCTCCGGATGGCAGCACCTGGATTACGGAGGATTACGAAGTCGACCGGCTGCTAAGTTCCATCACCTGGACAGGCTCCTTGCTCGTGGCAGTCGGGCATCGGCAGGATATCCTGACCTCGCCCGATGGGACCACCTGGACGTCGCGAGAATCCGGAAGCGGTTTCCCCCAAAATGGCTACCCTTTGCTGTCCGTCCTCTGGACAGGCTCACAACTTGTGGCCGTAGGGGGCCTCGGCAGAATCGAAACGTCACCCGATGGAGTGGGGAGTGACATGGACCCCGCAAAGCTCCGGGACGGAAAGGACCCTCAAAGGCCTGGCTTGGACAGGTTCACAACTTGTGGCGGTAGGCGAGAGCGGAGTCATCCTCACCTCTCCGGATGGAAAATCCTGGACGACCAGGAAGTCGGAAGATTTCACCGATCTCAATTCTGTGGCTTGGACCGGGAGGCAACTTGTCGCCGTGGGGCAATCCGGCAGCTGCTTTGCATCAGCGGATGGAATCCATTGGGCAAATCTAGGCATTCCGACGAGTTACGATATTTCCACCATTACCTGGACGGGCAGTTTGCTGGTGGCTGGCGGAAACGGAACCATCTTCACTTCATCGGAAGATGGCGTCCTCTCGGTCTCACCCCGGAATTCCGTCGTGAAGAACATGCCTCGACAATATCATCGGCTTTATCTGCTGGATGGCAGGCGGGTCAGCGGCGCTGACGCCCGGGGATCTATCTTCGGCTTCCCACCGATACTGTTTCGCCGGCACTGAATAAATCGGTTCGCCCTCACTCAAGTCCATCAAACCGCCGAAAGGCCCCTGACACGGGGCCCCGCGCACCGAAGCCCCTTACGAGCTCACCGGACTGTATGCATCAGGCCGCCCTTGCGGCCGTCCTGCAACAGCAGAACGCCGGCGGACTTTGCCTTGAAGCCCGCTCCGGTCCCCATGCTGCCGTTGAAGCTGTTCGGGATCTCCCGCCCTTGCAGGTCGAAAATCCGCATGCCCGGGACGAATCCCTGCCGGGCGGTCAGCGCCGGGGCGGCGGGCTTGGTGAGGTTGGTGGTGAACCGCTGCATGATGGCCGGGTACCTGTTCTCGGGCTTCGGATTCTTCTTCACATAGTCGACCAGCCAGGTCAAGGCCGGCCGCTCGGTGCCGCTGGAACTCAGCAGGCCGGTGCCGGTGCGCCAGGTCTGGCCCACGACGTAGCCCCAGTAGGTGACGCCGACCACGGAAGGATGGTTCCAGAACATGGTGAACTGGTCCTTCATGCTGTTCAGTTGCTGGTTGTCGTCGGAATGGCCGATGTCGTATTCGGTGATGAAGATGGGGAGGCCGGTGGCGGCCAGCTTGTCGATGTTGCTCTTCACGGTGGCGGTGTTGATTTTGTAGGCGTCGTGGGCCTGGCAGCCGATGCCGTCGATGGGGGCCTTGACCTCCTTCATCTTGTTGATGAGGCCTACGGTCCAGTTGACCTCGTTGTTGTATTCGATGTTGTTGTAGTCGTTGTAGATGAGGATGGCGTTGGGCCAGCGCTCCCGGGCCATCTGGAAGGCCTTGATGATCCAGTCGTAGCCGGTGGATCCGTCGCCGCCCAGGGCGTTCTTGAAGGGCGCAGGGGCGTGGCTGGGATGGGCCTCGTTGACGACGTCGATCATGGGGATGTCCGGATACTGCTTCTTGGCCTCGTCGAACAGCTCCGTGACTTCCGCCAGCTGCTCGCTCTGCGACAGGCCGGTGATCCAATTGGGATACTGGCTGCCCCAGCACCTGGTGTGGTATTTCCAGGGGATGCCGGCGGTCTTGGCGTAATTGGCCACGCGGTCGCCGCCGGTCCAGCTCATGCGGTCCCGGGTGCCTTCCACCGAGGACCACTTGTGCTCGTTCTCGGCGGTGATCTGGTTCCAGTACTTGCCGAAGTCGTCGCGGACCTGGCCGCGGGAGGTGATGTTCCCCAGGAACTTGGTGGCGCCGGCGGCGGGCGGCTGCGCCTCGGCGAATACGGCCGCACCCAGGCTTGCGAGGGCGACCCGTTTAATCGATACCGCGTTGATCATATTCCAGTCCCTTGTCGTAACGTTGAAGATTCCAGGGGAGAATTTAAGGCGCAATCCCGATTTGCACAGTATCTAAAAGGGCCGTTTTATCGTCTGGGCTCCGTTCAGGCGGATTCGACGTCCCAAATTCTTGGAAAAAATCGACTTTTTCTAGGATATATCCAGATGCGGGCGCTCAAAAAATGAGCCGAACTGTACTAAGCCCCTAAGGCAGGAATTCCACCAAACCTGTCTCGAGATCGTACACTCCGCCCACCACGCTCAGGTGGTCCTCGCGCACCTCGGGTCCCAGCACCGGCCAGCTGCCCTTGAGCTGATCCACCACCCGCTGCACGTTGGACTTCACCGCATCGGCCAGGAGGTTGTCGCCCTTCTTCCGGCGCGCGACTTCGACCGCGGGACGGATGGCCTCCACCAGGCTGCCCACGTGCGCCCCGGGATTGCCGCCCTTGCAGGCCGCGTCCACGGCGCCGCAGCGTTCATGCCCCAGCACCACGATGAGGCGGCTGCCCAGGTGCTCCACCGCGTATTCGATGCTGCCCAAGGTGGGTTCGTCTACGACATTGCCGGCCACGCGCACCACGAACAGGTCCCCCAGCCCCTGGTCGAAGACGATTTCCGGCGGCACCCGCGAATCGGCGCAGCCCACGATGATGGCGAAGGGGAGCTGGGCCTTGGCCACCAGGGTGCGTTGATCCTTGCCGCGGCGGGGCTGGTTCGGCTTGCCCTCCGCGTAGCGGCGGTTCCCGTCCTTCAGGCGCTCCAGCGCGCCCTTCACCACCACGCGCAGGTCGGGAGCACTGGAGGCTGGAGCTCCAGAGGCGGGCGCAGCCGGAGTTGGGGTAGCTCCCGCGTCGCCGTGGCCATGATCGGATGCGCGCCCGATGGCCGCCGGAAGGGCGAAGGTCAGGGAAAACAACAGGACGGTAAGCGACGGCTTCTTCATGGACACCTCGGCTCGGACCGGGATACGGTTTCGCCTAGTGTACGGCTGGATCGGAGTCGAAGCAATGGGGCGGCGACGGCCAGGATAGACCCGCTGTTATCGGCAAGGCGGCCGGCTATACGGAATCGCCGAGGTAGGCTGCATCCCCGGATTCGCCGCTGCCGGCTTCCGCCGCGCCGGCCCCGGTTCCGCTCCCCTGACCCGCCTGACCGGCGGCGGCCGCCAGCCTGGCGGCCACCACCTTGGGATAGAAGGGCAGGGACGTCAGGTCGGCCACCGGCAGCCATTCCCAGCCCACCTGCCCGAAATCCGGCTCCTGCGGCAGGGAGCCCGGCGGGTCGAGCAGGCTGCATTCGAAATAGGCGTTCACGAAGTGCAAGCCGCCATGGACGTCGCGGAAGCCGTGATTGACCCCGACGTATTCCTGCAGGAACCGGAAGCGGCCCACCGCGATGCGGGCCCCCAGTTCCTCGCGGCATTCCCGGGCCAAGGTGTCCGGGAGCAGCTCGCCCAGGTGCTGGCCGCCCCCGGGCAGGACGTAGTACAGGCCGATGTCCCCCTGCTTCTTGAGGCAAAGCAGGCGGCCCGCCTCCAGGATGAGGGCCTTGGCGCCGTACCTCGGCAAGCGCGGTGTCGGCTGCCCTTCCGGCGAAACCTCCGCCATCAGGCCGCCCGCCCCAGGCCGGAGGCCTCGCGCTCCGGGACGCGCTCGCCGATCTGCTGCCGCCACATGGCGTAATACAGCCCCTTGAGCGCCAGCAGGTCCTCGTGCCGCCCCGACTCCACCACGCGGCCCCGTTCCAGCACGTGGATGCGATCGGCGTGGAGCACCGTGGACAGGCGGTGGGCGATGAGGATGGTGACGAGGTCGCCGCGGCGGGACACCGCGCGGATGGTGGAGGTGATCTCCTCCTCGGTCAGGGAGTCGAGCGAGGACGTGGCCTCGTCGAAGACCAGCAGGCTGGGGCGGCGCAGCAGGGCGCGGGCGATGGACAGGCGCTGGCGCTCCCCGCCGGAGACCTTGATGCCGCCTTCGCCGATCATGGTGTCCAGGCCCTTGTCGGCCCGCGCCAGCAGGTTCTGGCAGGCCGCCTTCTCCAGCACCTCCCGGCAGTCGGCGTCGGTGGCGGCGGGGTTCACGAAGAGCAGGTTCTCGCGGATGGTGCCGGCGAACAGCTGGGTGTCCTGGGTGACGAAGCCGACGCGCTCGCGCAAGGCGTCCAGGTCCGCCTCGCCGGCGGGGACGCCGTTGTAGAGGATGCGCCCGGACTGCGGGGCGTACAGCCCCACCAACAGCTTCACCAGGGTGGTCTTGCCGGATCCGGAGGGGCCCACGAAGGCGACGGTTTCGCCCCGGCCGGCCGTGAACTGCACCCCGGACAGGGCGTCGGCGGAGGCGGAGGCATGGCGGAAGGTCACCTTGTCGAAGGCCAGGGTGCGGATGTCCCCCACCTGCACCGGCGCGTCCGGCCGCCGCTCCTTGGGCATGGCCAGGATGTCGGCGAAGTTCTTGAGGGACACCTCCGCCTCGCGGTACACGTTGAGGACATGCCCCAGCTCCTGCAAGGGGCCGAAGATGAAGAAGGAATAGATCCACAGGGAGAAGAACTGGCCCACGGTGATTTCGCGGATGAAGATGAGATACAGCATGAGGCCCAGGATGGCGGTGCGCAGGGCGTTGACGCAGGTGCCCTGGAGGAAGCTCAGGGACCGGAGGTACTTCACCTTCTTGAGCTCCAGGGCCAGGATCCTGTCGTTGGCGGCGTTGAGGCGCTTGATCTCCTGGCCGGCCAGCCCCAGGCTCTTGACCAGCTCGATGTTGCGCAGGGACTCGGTGGTGGACCCGGCCATGGCCGTGGTCTGGGCCACGATCTCCTTCTGGATGCGCTTGATGCGCTTGCCCAGGGCCGAGCTCAGGAAGCCGAGCAGGGGGATGGTGGCGAAGAAGGCCGGCGCCACCGCCCAGTGGACGTTCCAGGCGTAGACGGCCACGAAGATGACGCCCACCACGGTGGTGAAGACCACGTTGATGGCCACCGTCAGGAGCCTCTCCACGTCGACGCGGACCTTCTGGAGCTTGCCGAGGGTCTCGCCGCTGCGCTGGTCCTCGAACACGCCGTAGGGCAGCTCCAGGGAATGGCCCAGGCCGTCGGCGTAGATGCGGGTCCCCAGGCGCTGGATGATGACGTTGAGGAAATAGTCCTGGAAGTTCTTGGCCACCCGGGACACCAGGGCCACCCCCATGGACAGGAGCAGCAGCAGCCCGACGCCCCGGAAGAACTGCGCCTTGGTCAGCTCCCCGAAGCCGGTGACGTAGTCGTCGATGATGTGACGGAAAATCAGGGGGTCGAGGAGCGAAAATATCTGGTTGATCGCCGCCAGCAGCAGGGCCAGCAGCACGACGGGCCATTGTATGCGGAGATAGCCGAGCAGGAGTCGCATGGCGCCAATGTACTCAGGCCCCGGGGGTCCGCCAAGCGGCCTTCGGGGTTACCACTCGCGGTCCCGCGGCTTTCCCGACCGCGACCCTGGCCGCGAAGATCGTGTCTTCCACGAACCGGGCTTCCTCGATCGTGGCTTACACGACGGGGTCGAATATTGTTAAAATAATGGCATGAAGCTCTCGAATTCCGGCTCCGCCATCAGCAAACTGACCCCCAAGGCCACCCTCTGCGTCCACGGCAACATCGTGCAGCCGGAATACCCCGAGAAAATCGACGAGGTGTCCCGCAAGGGCTGGGGCACCACCTTCTGGGGCAAGGAGGACAGCACCAACTGGTTCCACCTGCCCCTGTCCCAGCCCATCGAGCTGGACGGCCAGCGGCCCAAGCTCACCAAGGCCTTCCTCTTCTACCACAACACGACGCGCTCGCCGATCACGGCCGTGCACATCTACGACGGGCCCCGCCTCATCAAGGCCTTCGACGACCTGAAGCTCTCCGGCGACCATGGCCGCACCCCCGATCGCTTCAACACGTTCTCCATCACACCCCCATCCGAGGTGCATTTCGGACTGGGTCTCTCGGTATGCGTGCAATTCCCCGCCTCCCCGGGGGAGCAGACCCCGCCGCGCTGGATCCTCTTCACGACCGCCGGCGCCGAATTCCGCGTCTGAGAGTCGTCCCCGACCGGGAGAGAAGAGGTGGGACCGTGCCCGGGGTCCCGGGCCGGGAGTTTCCGACCCGCTCCTGCCGGATTTTTCTTGCCCTCCCCCGCCCCTGGTAATTTTCTTTACGGAAGTCGCACTCCCGGCCTTTCGGCGATAGGAGCGCGTTCCGTCCATATCCTTCAGGACAAGGCGGCCATGGAAAGTCGGCTACCCAGAGCCCTCGGCATTTCCTTTTGCCTGTATCCGATAGCAGCCTGCGAGATGGGCGTCCGCCAGCCTCCCTTGGAGGCCCAACGCATCGTCGTGAATCACGCCCTGGGGCGGGAAACGGTCCGGCCCTGTGGCGTAGCCTTCGCCGACCTGGAGGGCAAAGGCCTTCCGGACATCGTCGTCGCCGAGCCCGGCGGTCCCATCCTGGTCCATCGTTTCCCGGGGTGGGAACGCACGGTGATAAGCCCTGACGGCGGCGGCGATGCCCTGTCGGTGGCCGACATCGACGGGGACGGCCGGCTGGACGTGGTCAGCGCCGGTCGCAGGCTGGCCTGGTACCGCAACCCGGGCCTGCCCGGGAAACTCTTCGCGGAGCATTCCCTGCGCGCGCTCCCGCAGAGGGTTCCGCAATTCCCGACCGGACACTCGCGATCGGCCGCGCTGAATCTCGCGGCCGCCGACATCGACCGGAACGGGCGCAACGACATCCTGTTGCGCGGCGCCGGGGACAGGACCTTGCTGCTTCTCCTGCAAACCGGTCCCGGAGAATGGACCGAGGTCCGCATACCGGAGCCCGACGGCGGATCCGGGCTGGCGCTGGCGGACCTGGACGGCGACGGCCGCACGGATATAGCGGGCGGAGGCTGGTACATGTCCCAGGGGACCGAGCCCACCCGGACCGGGAATTGGTACCTGCGCGAGGTGGCCGCCTGGCCCTCCGCCGCCTCGGTGGCGGCCCTGGACGTGGATCGGGACGGCCGGACGGACCTGGCGCTGGCGGCTTCGGATCGTGAACACCCCGTCGCCTGGTTCCGGAACCCCGGTCCCGACAGCCGCGCCCCCTGGGCCGGCAAAATCCTCACCAGCTCCCTGGACCATGTCCAACGCCTGGAGGCCGCCGACCTGGACGGCGACGGCCATGCCGATCTCGCCTTCGCCGAAGCGGGGCGCAAGCCGCGGAGCCGGGTGGGCGTGCTGGTGAGCCCGGGAGGCGCGGGCCGTTGGCGCCTGCGCCTGCTGGACGATCAGGGCGCCCTGGACCTGTCCATCGCCGACGTGGGCCGGGACGGCCGCCTGGAGGTGCTCGCGGCCTCCCCCACCGGCGACGCCCGCATCCGCCTGCTCACGGATCTGCTCCCGGAAGGCCGCAAAACGGCCCTGGTGGGGGCCGCCATCGCCAACCATCCCTAAGTCACGTCTGCCCGGCTCCGCGGGCCATGATGATCTTTCCCGTGCGCACCATCTCCAGGATGCCGTACTTGTCCAGCATCAGCTCCATGGCGTCCAGCTTCTCGGTGTTGCCGGTCACCTGGACCATGAGGGTGTCCTCGGAGAGATCCACCGTCTGGCTCTTGAAGTGCTCGACGATCTGGAGGATCTCGGTGCGCCGCTCGGGCGGGCATTGGAGCTTGATGAGGGCCAGTTCCTTCTCCACCGCCACCTCGCCGGTGTGATCCTTGGCGTGGATGACGTCCACCAGCTTGTTGAGCTGCTTGATGATCTGCTCCAGGGTGTTCTTCTCGCCGGAGGCGGTGATGTTCATGCGCGAGAACTTGCCGTTGTGGGCGGGCGAGACCACCAGGGACTCGATGTTGTAGCCGCGGCGGTTGAACACCAGGGCGATGCGGATGAGCACGCCCGGCTTGTTGGCGACCAGCAGGCTGATGCTGTGCTGATCGACCTGCGCGTTCTTGACGGCCTTGCTTTCCAGGGCCGCGGCCGGGCCCCCGCCGGGGGCCTTGTGGATGGTTCCGTTCATCTTCATACGTTCACCTATTTCCTTGTTCCGACCGTTATCAGGTGCTGCCCGTGGGCTTGGCCATGGCTTTCTTGGGGGCCTCGAGGACCATCTCGGAGAGCGAGAGGCCGGCGGGGATCATGGGGAAGACGTTGTCCTCCTTCTCCACCTCGGCGTCGATGATGCAGGGGCCGTCGTTGTAGGCCAGGGCCTTCTGCAGCATCTTGGAGGCGTCGGCGTTGCGCTTGATGCGGAAGCCCTTGATGCCGTAGGCCTCCCCCAGCTTCACGAAGTCGGGATTGCCCTCGAGATCCACGCCCGAGAGCCGGTTGTCGAAGAACAGGTTCTGCCACTGGCGGACCATGCCCAGGTAGGCGTTGTTGATGATGAGGATCTTGATGGGCAGCTTGTTGACCGCGGCCGTGGCCAGCTCGGAGCAGGTCATCTGGAAGCCGCCGTCGCCGACCACGGCGATGACCGTGGCGTCGGGCCGCGCAAGCTGCGCGCCGATGGCCGCGGGCATGCCGAAGCCCATGGTGCCCGCGCCGCCGGAGGAGATCCAGTGGAAGCGGGAGTCGGTCTTGTAGAACTGGGCCGCCCACATCTGGTGCTGGCCCACGTCGGTGGTGACGATGGCCTTGCCCTTGGTCAGGCGGTAGATCTCGTCGAGCACGAACTGGGCCTTGAGGCCGCCCTGCTTCTTGTACTTGAGCGGGAACTGGCGCTTCCACTTGCCCAGCTGCTTGAGCCAGGCCTCGGTGTCGCCCTTCTTCACCAGGGGCAGCAGCTCCTCGAGCACCAGGCGCGCGTCGCCGACGATGGAGCAGTCGGGCTTGATCATCTTGCCGATTTCGGCCGGGTCGATGTCCACGTGGATCTTCACGGCCGTGGGGCAGAAGGCGGAGTACTTGCCGCAGATGCGGTCGTCCCAGCGGGAGCCCACGGACATGATGAGGTCGCAGTCCCGCACCGCCATGTTGGCGTAGGCGGTGCCGTGCATGCCCAGCATGCCCAGGGACAGCTCGTGGGTCTCCGGGAAGGCTCCCTTGCCGAGCAGGGTGTTCACCACCGGGATCTGGGTCTTCTCAGCCAGCACCTTCAGGGCCTTGCCGGCGTCGGAAATCACGGCGCCGTGGCCGATGAGCAGCACGGGCTTCCTGGCCTTCTGCAGCAGCTCGGCGCACTTGGCCAGGGCGGCCGGGTCCCCGTGGGTGGGGAAGGTATAGCCCGGCAGGTCCATCTCCACGTTGTAGTCCGGCTCGAACACGGCGCTGGAGATGTCCTTGGGGATGTCGATGAGCACCGGGCCGGGACGGCCGGACTCGGCGATGTAGAACGCCTCCTTGATGACGCGCGGGATGTCGTTCACGTTCCGGACCAGGTAGGAATGCTTGACGGCGGGATAGGAGATGCCCACCACGTCCGCCTCCTGGAAGGCGTCCAGCCCGAGCATGGGCTTGATGGTCTGGCCGGTGATGATCACCATGGGCACCGAGTCCATGAGAGCGGTCATCACGCCGGTGATGGTATTGGTGGCCCCGGGACCGGAAGTGACCAGCACCACCCCGGCTTTGCCGGTGGCCCGGGCGACGCCGTCGGCCATATGGGTCGCGCCCTGTTCATGCCGGGTGAGGATGAACTTGATGGGGGAGTCCACCAGGGCATCGAAAATCGGGATGGCAGCTCCACCGGGATGGCCGAATATATATTCGACGCCATGCTGGTGGATGCAGTGGATGAGGGCTTCTGCTCCGGTACAGGTTTTTCCAGCCATTTTTAATCCGCCTTTAAGTCAAAACGTCCTTGTTTAGAGAATACTAGTTCACTTCCGTGAAAACATCAACCCCAAGGCACATCCTTTTTTACAAAAACATGGTCATCACACATCAAATTTAATCAATCAACACACAACCAATCCAAAACATAGCGATTTTAAGCAAATATATTGGCGGATGGGAGGATTTTTTCTTGAAAAATACCCATAAATAGCATCAAATTCACGTTCGTTTGGAAAACAGTTCCGACAAAACACCCAAATAATGGACAACACCCCTCTTTCCCCCGCCCGCACCCAGGGGAAATCGGGTCTCTGGTAGCTGAAATCGGGTGATTATTTTTCCGGTGGCACTTTTTCACCGCGATTCCGTTCCACATTTGGAAGGTGCGGCCCGGTCCGCGCCGGCCGGCCACCCCGATAGGCCGTAGAACCGAGCGTTGGAGACTGGCTCCTGGAAGCTGCTGAAATCGAAACCCTATACAGGACGTATGGACCCATGGTGCTTCGCCGTTGTCGCCGTTTATTGAGGGATGAAGAGGCCGCCCTCGATGCCCTGCAGGACGTCTTCGCCAGGCTGATGGAAAAGGGCCAAGCCTCGCCGGAATTCCCCTCCAGCTTCCTGTATACCATGGCCACCCGGATCTGCATCGACCGGATCCGGAGCGCACGGGCCCGCCCGGTGAAGGATGAAGAGGAGATCCTGGAAGGTATCGCCGCCTCCGGTGATTTGGAGGCGAGGCTGTTCGCAGGCAGGATCCTGGACCGCCTGTTCCGCCGGGAGGAAGAGGATACCCGGGTCATCGCGGTGCTCTTCCACGTCGACGGCCTGACCTACGAGGAAGTCGCCGAGCAGGTGGGACTGTCGGTTTCGGCGGTGCGGAAGCGCCTGGAACGGCTGCGCTCGCGTTCGGCGCCGTGGGCGGCGCGCAGCCGCGCGGACAAGGCCTTGCGGAACGCGGGAAAGGAGAGGATCCGATGAATGCGACGTCCCCGCGCCTCCCAGACGTCCTGCTGGAGCGATACCTGCTCGGCGAGCTGCCCCCGGACCGCCGGCGGGACATCGAAAATCTACTTCGCGCGGATGCCGAGCTGGCTAGCCGCCTGCAAGCCCTGCGAGACTCGAACCGGGACATCCTCGCGGCCTATCCCGCCCTGCCGGCCCTCCCCGCCCGCGAGACGCCCCGCCCCCGCAGACTTCCTCTCGGCGGCCGGAATCCTGGCGGCCGGGGCTTCCGAGGATGGAACCTCCGCTCCCCGTGGTTCCCGGCGGCCGGCGCCGCCTTCGCCAGTCTCGTTTTGCTGGCCTATCTCTTCCCGGCCGGCCTCCTGGGTCGCGCCGCCCGGGATGCGGACGGGGCTTTCGATCCGGCGAACGCGACAGTGAGTCCGGATCCGGAAATCCGCTATAAGGGACATGAGGCCGGCCTGGCCATCTACCGGAAATCCCGTTCCGGCTCCGAGCTGCTGCCGCCCCATTCCCTGGCGCGATCCGGCGATACCTTGCAGGTCTTCTATCGCAGCCTCGCGGACCTGCACGGGATCATCTTCTCCGTGGACGGCAACGGGGCGCTGACGCTCCATCTTCCCGAGGCCGGGGACCAATCCGCGCCGTTGGCGCGCGGCGACATGCGGCCCCTGCCCCATGCCTATCTCCTGGACAGGGCCCCGCGCCTGGAGCGCTTCTACCTGGTCACGTCCCCGGCGCCGTTCCCGGTCGCCGCCGTCCTGGCCGAGGTTCGGCAGGGCCTCCGCGCGGGAGCGTTCCCTTCCGATTCCCTGGCGGGCCTGCCCGAGGGCTTCCGCCAGTATTCCTACACCCTGAAGAAGGCCGATGCCCGCCCGAAGGGCGGTACCCGGAGCGGGAAGGACGGCCGCCCGTGACTGCCAAGTTACCTACCCCGCCCGCCGGCCCGGGCCCGGCTTCCCGCTCTGGCCTGGCCGCGGTCCTCGTCGCTTTCTGCACCTTCTTCGCCGCGGCCGCCGAGGCGGCAAAAACCCCGTCACGCCCGTCCGCCGGGGAAACCCGCGGCGGGGAATTCCGCCGCTTCGCCCTCGTGGTGGGCGCCGACGACGGCGGACCGGAGCGGGTGAAGCTCCGCTATGCCACCAGCGACGCGGACGCCTTCGCCGGCGTGATCACCGAGCTGGGCGGCGTGGCCGGGTCGGACCTTCTCCTCCTGCGGAATCCGACGCGGAAGGCCCTGCTCGGAGCCCTGGAGGAGATTCGAGGGCGCATCGCCGCAGCGGGCGGCCGCTCGGGGCGGCTCGAACTGCTGGTCTATTATTCCGGGCATTCCGACGAGTCCGGGCTGCTGCTGGGCGGGGAGAAGCTCCGGTACACCGAGTTCCGCGCCCGCATCGACTCGGTGCAGTCCAAGATACGCCTGGCCATCGTCGACGCTTGCGCTTCCGGCGCCCTCATCCGCCTGAAGGGCGGCCGCCGCCTGCCCGCCTTCACAGTCGACCGGAGCTCCAGTCTCCAGGGGTATGCCTTCCTCACCTCCAGTTCCGGCCATGAATCGGCCCAGGAATCGGACCGCATCCGCGCCTCCTTCTTCACCCATTACCTGGTGACCGGCCTGCGCGGCGGCGCCGACCTGAACCAGGACGGGCGGGTCACACTGGCCGAAGCCTACGAGTTCGCCTTCCACGGCCTGCACCACACCCAGAAGATGCTCGGCCGC
>CBILQL010000020.1:0-16273 GCA_966238865.1 uncultured bacterium | reverse complement strand
GTGCCGGAGCTGGTCCGGCCGCACCCGCTACCGGGGCTTCCGGCGTAGACCTGGCGGTGCTCGACGTGGGGCTGCCGGACATGGGCGGCTTCGACCTGTGCCGGGCCATCAGCAAGCGCCATGACCTGCCCATCCTGTTCCTGACGGCGCGCTCCGGGGAGATCGACAGGGTGGTGGGATTGGAGCTGGGCGCCGACGATTACGTGGTCAAACCCTTCAGCCCCCGGGAAGTGGCGGCCCGCATCAAGGCCATCCTGCGGCGCACGACCCGGGGCGGCCCCGGTACGGGCGGGCTCCGCGCCGATGCCTTGCCGGCGCCGGCGACTCGCCCTGCAGCGGACGCAGGCGCCCATTCTTTCCCTTTCCATCACGACGAGGAGCGCAAGCGCATCGCCTATCACGGGAAGGTCCTGGAGCTCTCCCGCAACGAGTACCGCCTGCTGCTCGCCTTCCTGGAGAAGCCGGGGCGGGTCTGGTCCAGGGAACAGCTCATGGCGAAGGCCTGGGAGTCGCCCGAGTCCAGCCTGGAGCGGACCGTGGACGCCCATGTGAAAAGCCTGCGGGCCAAGCTGCGCGAGGCGAAGGCGGGGGTGGAGGCCATCGTGACCCATCGCGGGCTGGGGTACTCCCTGAAAGAGGATTGGTGAGCCGGATGGCGGGTCGGTGAGGCTCCGCACCCAAATCTTCCTGGGGTTCTTCGTCCTCACCGGGACAGGCATCTTCTTCCTGGTGCGCTGGATTCTCGACGACCTGCGGCCGCGCTACATGGAGTCCACGGAAGCGACCCTGGTGGACACCGCAAACCTGCTGGCCGCCCTGCTGCAGGCCGAGATGGCGGCCTCCGGCGGCTTCGACACCTCGGCCGCCCCCGCGGCCCGCCTCCCGGCGGAGCGGCTGCGGGAGGCCTTCCGCCTGGCCTATACGCGGCCGTTACGGGCGCGCATCCACGAGGTGATGAAGACCAAGGTGGACCTGCGCATGTACGTGACGGACTCCGCGGGCATCGTGCTCTTCGATTCGGAGGGCGGACGGGACGAGGGGCGGGATTATTCCCGCTGGAACGACGTGCTCCGGACCCTGCGCGGGGAATACGGCGCCCGCTCCACCCATCTCGAGCCGGGGGAAGGCTCCCGCTCGGTGATGCACGTGGCGGCCCCGATCTACGCGGACGGCCGGGTGGCCGGCGTCCTCACGGTGGCCAAGCCCACCGGCAGCCTGGATCTCTTCGTGCGGGCGGCCAGTCCGAAGATCGCCGTGGCCGGCGGGGTCGCCGCCCTGGCCGTGACCGTCCTCGGCCTTCTGGCCACTTTGCTCGTGACCCGCCCCATAAACCGCCTCACCGAATACGCCCGCGCCGTCCGCGACGGGAAGGCGGGGCCCCCGCCCCCCACGGGCCGCAGCGAGATCGGCGAGCTGGGCCGCGCCTTCGAGGAGATGCGCGAGGCGCTGGAAGGCAAGAAGTACGTGGAGCAGTACGTGCACACCCTGACCCACGAGCTCAAGAGCCCCATCTCCTCGGTGCGCGGCGCCGCCGAGCTGCTGGAGGAGGAGATGCCCGCGGAGAGGCGCGCCGCCTTCCTGGCCAACATCCGCTCGGAGGCGGACCGCATGCGGCTCCTGGTGGATCGCATGCTGGACCTCACGGCGCTGGAGGGCCGCCGGACCCTTTCGGAGACTTCGCGGGTGGACCTCTCCGCGGTGGCCGGCGAGGCCCTGGCCGACGTGGCCCCGGCGCTGCTCCGAAAGCGCCTGCGCGTGAAGGCGGACCTTCCCGGCGGCCTGTGGACCTCGGGCGAGGCGTTCCTCCTGAAGCAGGCATTCCTCAACCTGGTGGACAACGCCATCGCCTTCAGCCCGGAGGGCGGAACCCTGGCGGTGAGCGGTTCCCGCGGCGGCGCAAAGAGAGTCGATGGCGGCGATGGGGACGAGGACGGCCGGGTGCGCCTCGCCATCGAGGACCAGGGGCCCGGCATCCCGGACTTCGCCCGGGAACGGGTGTTCGAGAAGTTCTATTCCCTGCAGCGGCCGGACACGGGCCGCAAGAGCTCCGGCCTGGGCCTGGCCATCGTCGCGGAGATCACGCGCCTGCACCGGGGCGATATCCGCCTGGAGAACCGCCCGGAAGGCGGCTTGCGGGCCGTCTGGCGGCTGCCCTCGGCCTGACAGGCTGAGGGTCGCCCTCGGCCTGAGCTACGGCCGTCTGCTCCGGACCCGGCTTTCCCGCCGATTTCACGCGCTTTTCACGTTCCTTTCGCAAACCCTTCATGCCGGACTCCTAAACTGGTGGTGTGGGGGATGTCCCCCGCCCGGACGGGAAGTCCCGTCCCAGAAAGGATGCGTCCATGCAAGCGCCCCAGCCCGTCCCTCCATCCAACCCCGGCAATCCCTGCGGCAACCTCGATGCCGGAAAACTCCTCGACGCGCCCCAGGCCCTGTTCCGCAAGGCCAGGTCCACGGCCGCCTCCTTCGGCAAGCTCGCCTTCATCGGGATCCTCATGGCCCTGCTCCTAATCCCCATGGGCATGGTGAGGGGGTTGATCGGCGAGCGGGAGGCGCGCCGCGGCGAGGTGGAGCGGGAGGTGGCCGGCAAATGGGGCGGCAAGCAGCTGCTGGCGGGGCCCATCCTCACCGTGCCGTACCGCACCTACTCCACCGACGACAAGGGCAGGACGGATACCGCCGTCCAATACGCCCACTTCCTCCCGGAGGACCTGGAGGTGCTCGGCATCCTCGCCCCGGAGGTGAGGACGCGGGGAATCTTCGCCGTCCCCGTGTTCCGGGGGGACCTGGACATCTCCGGCCGCTTCGCGAGGCCCTCGTTCGCCGCCTGGAAGGTGCGCGACGAGGACGTGCTCTGGGGTGACGCCTATGTCACCCTCAGCCTGCCCGATCTGCGCAGCGTCGCCGACGCCTCGCCCTTCCGATGGCTGGAGCAGGGCCGGCACCTGGCGCCGGACAACCTGCCGGGAAGCCCGGTGTACGGCGGCCTGCAGGCCGCGACGCCGCTACGGGTGACGGAGGCGGCTGAGGCGGCGGGGATGGCAGGAACAGCGGGTACGGCGGGGAGGAAAGAGGCGGAAAGCCCGGCGGGCGGCTATCCCTTCAAGCTGAAGCTCAAGCTGAACGGGAGCGAGTCCATGCGCGCCGTGCCCATGGGCAAGCGGACGCGGGTGGTGCTGCGCTCGTCCTGGGCTTCGCCCAGCTTCGACGGGGCCTACCTGCCGGATGCCCGCTCGGTGAACGCTTCGGGCTTCCAGGCCGAATGGACCACCCTCCATCTCTCGCGCAGTTTTCCCCAGGCCTGGTTGGGCAGCCAGATCGGCAAGGCGGACTGGGAGCCCTTCGGCTTCGGCGTGAGCCTCGTCCTGCCGGTGGACGGCTACCAGAAGGCGGAGCGCTGCGCCAAATATGCCTTCCTCTTCATCCTGCTCACTTTCCTGGTCTTCTTCCTGCACGAGACCTTCAGTCGGATCCGCATCCACCCCCTGCAATACCTGTTCGTGGGATTCGCCCTCTGCATCTTCTACCTGCTGCTGCTGGCCCTGTCGGAGCATATCGGCTTCGGCCCCGCCTACTGCGCCGCCTCCGCGGCGGTGGTCTCCCTGGTCACCGCCTACGGCTTCGCCATCCTCGGCGCGCGCAGGCGAGCCCTGGGACTCATGGCCATGCTGGCCGGCCTGTACGGCTATCTCTACACCTTGCTGCAGATGGAGGACTACGCGCTGCTGATGGGCTCGCTGGGTCTCTTCGCCATCCTGGCGGCGGTGATGCTGGGAACCCGCAAGGTGGACTGGTACGGGGCGAAGCCGGCGGGCGCGGAGGCCGGGGCATGAGCGGGATCGGGAGCAAGGGCAGGATCGGGAGCAAGGGCGGAGGCGTGATGGCATCGTCCTGCATCGGTCGCATGCAATCCTTGCTGGTGACCGCGATTCCCCTCCTGGCGGCGGGCTGCGGACGGTCCGGCCGCAATCTGCCGATGAAAAATGCAAGGCGGAATCCAAAACGGGGGGAATTGCTTTAACTACTCATAATGCGGGACGATCCTGCCGGAATCGTGCCGGAAGCAGGACAAAACGCGATGTACCTCCGATACATTTCCGCGACGGGATGGATGACAGCCCTGGCCGCCTCGATCGGCCTCATCGCCTCGTGCGGTCCCTCCGATTCCGGTCCCGGCGACCCGATCACGGGCCCGCCTTCCGATTCGACGCCCTCCTTGCCATTGGTGATCGAGGAGATTGTCCCCGGCAACGTGGATTTCCTCGACGAGCGTGGCGAGGACCCGGGCTGGGCGGAGATTTCCAACGTATCCGACACCGCGGTGCCCCTGGGAGCCTGGCGGCTGCGGGGCGACAAAGACGACGGCCCGGCCTGGAATCTTCCGGACACGGCTTTGCCTCCCGGCGGTCGCCTGTTGACCTTCTTTTCGGGGCTCGATCGCCGCCGCCTGGTTCCCGGCGGCGATACCGTGGTCGGGTTCAACACCCGGGGCAGCGCCTGGAGCGACTCCATGAACAATCCGCCGGGGAAGTCCTCGTTCGGACCCTGGGAGATTGACGGGCGGATGTGGGGCGTCCTGATGCCCGACAGCCTTCCCGCCCTGAGCGCCACCATGACCTTGCGCGATCCGAACGGGACACCCCTGGACTGGTCGTCGGTCGAAGTCGGCATGACGATGCCCGGGGGCTCCCTGGACGTGTCCGGCCGGGACCGCCTGCGGCTGCGCGCCACGATTTCCGAAGGCCAGACCCTGCTCATCAGGTTCTGCGAGACGGGGCAGGAATGCTGGAAGGGAATGACAGTCCGGGTGACCGGCACGGGGCGTCGGCTCGACACCTACGATCTGTCCCTGCTCGGGCTGCCGGTCGATTTCAGCCGCCTCGCCCGGATCGATTTCATTCCTCCCGAAGGGCGCTTCGGAACCTACCGGTTCACCGTTGTCGATCTGCGCTTCTACCGCTCCCCCCTGAGGCCGCATGCCTCCTTCGAGCTGAATCGCAGGGGCGGCGTCCTCCACCTCGAGGATACGTCGGGAACCGCGCGGCAGACCGTGGCCTATCCCGAGATGCCCGCGACGGCGTCCTGGGCGCGGCTCCCGCCCACGCTGAAGTACGCCCAGCGGGAGGCGCCGACTCCGGAAGCGGAGAATCCCCGCGGCGTTCCGCCCCCGATCCTGCCCTCGCCCGTGTTCCTCACCGCAACCGGATACCACGAGAAGCCGGTGGTCGTCCGCTTCGCGCCCGTGGCCGCAGCGGCCATCCGCTGCGCCCAGGGCGGCGGGACTCCCGGCTCCGAGTCGCCGGATGCCGGCGGCGGCATCCGCCTGGACTCCACCCGGGTGCTTTCCTGCGCCGTCTTCGACTCCGCCGGACGGTCCGGCCCCGTGGAATCCGGCCTTTTCCTGATCGCCGAGCGGCCCTCCCTCCCGGTGCTCTCCATCATCGTGGACTCGACGGCGATGTTCGACCTGGACAAGGGCATGTACATGCTCGGGCCGAACGCCTCCGCCGCGACCCCAAATTTCGGCGCCAATTTCTGGGAGGACACCGAGCTTCCCGCCCAGGTCGCCTTCTACGAGAAGGATGAGCGCAGCGCCTTCTCGGAGCGGGCGGGCGTGAGCATCTTCCGGAATTACAGCCGCGCACGGCCCAAGCGGCCGCTGTCTATCCAATTCCGCGAGAAGTACGGAGCCCGGAGGATCGAATATCCCCTTTTCCCCCAGCATCCCGAGTTCACCCGGTTCAAGGGCTTCGCCCTGCGCAACAACGGCGGCGACTACTCCGCCGGCTTCTCCCGCGACGCCCTCGGCTCCCTGCTCACGGACGGCCGGGATCTCGAATACCAGCTTTCGCGGCACGTCGTCGTATATATCAACGGCCGGTATTGGGGCATCTACGACATGCGCGAGAGGCTGGACCCGGACTATCTCGACACCCGCTTCCGCCTCCCGCCCGACGGCGTCGAACTGATCAAGAACGGCGGGGAGGTCCAGGCCGGGACGGCCGCGGGCTGGAACGACATGGTGAACTGGCTCCTCTCCGCCGATCTGTCCGGCCGGGACGCCCTGGAGCGCGCCGCGGGCATGCTGGATCTCGACAACATGGCCACCTACCTGGCCGCCGAGATCTGGTCCTCGAACGCCGACTGGCCCGGGAACAACACGCGCGCCTGGCGCCGCGTCTCCCCGGTCACACCCTGGCGCATGATGCTCTTCGACCTCGACGGCGGCGTCGGCGGATTCAGCGGGGAGCGGGACATGTTCGCCTTCCTGGGCGATTCCACGGTCGTGGACGACTATCCCAACGGCCCGCGCTCCACAGTCTTCTTCCGGAGACTGTCCGCGAACCCGGAGTGGAGGTCGCGTTTCGCCAACCGACTCTGCGTCCTGCTGGCCACCAACTTCTCGCCCAGGCGCGCCGAGGCGGCCCTGGACAGCATGCTGGCGGACCTGGCGCGGGAATACGATCGCGACGCGGATCGCTGGGGCCTGTCGGCCGGCTATCGCACCTCCGCCGTCGCCAAGATCCGCTCCTTCTTCCAGCGCCGTCCCGCGGCGGTGCTGGCCCACATGCAGGCCTGGTACAAGCTGGGCGACACCGCGACCGTGTCGCTGGCCGCCGAAGGGGGCTCGGTAGCCGTCGAAGGCTATGATCTCGGCGGCGGTTACCGGGGCGTCCACTTCGAGGGGCTGCCGATTCGCCTGCAGGCGAAGTCCGCGGGACGGGCCTTCGAAGGCTGGAGCGACGGGGTGACGGATGCGGAGCGGACCGTTGTGCCAGGTCCCGACGGCGTCGAGCTGACGGCGCGCTTCCGCTGACGGGCGGCGGACTGTCCAAGCCTTGCCGAAGGCCCCGGAACCGTCCTCGGAACTGTCCTCAATACCCCGTCAGCTCCATGTAACCCCGCCCCGCGATCTCGCGACCTTCCCGGCGCGCCTGGATCCGCACCGCCCCTTCCCAGTAGGGGATGGACAGCCTCAGCTCCTGGCCGGCCATCACCGGGGCAATCTCCATTTCCAGGGATTCGGAGGGGACATGCAGCCGCCAGCGCACGGGGTACGCCGCGCCTCCCGCCCCTGTAAACCGGGAGAGGATGCGGGCCGACGCTTCCCCGGGCACCAGCACGCGCGTCCTGCCCGCGGCATCCACCCGCAATCCGTAATCGAAGGCGAGGGTGTCTCCCGCGGCGGCCTCCCGTCCGGATTTCCGCAGCCGGAAGAAAGTCCAATCGGTGGAATCGGCCAGGCGCAAGCCGAACCACTCCCAGCCGGCCAGCCCAGGCGAAAGCAGCGAACTGCCCCATTCCCGATCGAGCCAGCTGGTCCCGGTCACCGTGAACTCCCCCCTCGCGGTCCGCAGCCTTCCCGCCGTGGGCAGCCGCGTGTAGGAGTAGTACAGCGACGCGTTGCCGGGTTCCGGGCCTTTGCGGCTGTAGCCGCTGTCCCCCTGGAGCACCCGGGGCTTGCCGGACCGCAGGACCAGATCGATGGCAATCGAGCCCTGGGCCGCGCGCAGCCGCAAGGGCAGGAAATCCGGTTCTCCGATGCCGCCTCCGTCCACCAGGACGGCGCGGTCACGCGCCTCGGAGGCCTCCGTTCCTTCCGGGCCGGGCTGGGCCGCGGCGCTCCAATCCTCCAGCCATACCCGGAAGGGCATGCCGGAACCCGCTTCGGCGCCCGCCAGACCCAGGGCGGCGCGGCTGAAGCGCTCATGGGCCTCGAAGCCGCCGGCATCCGCGTCCGTCAGGGCGAAGTGCGCCATGTAGGCATCCCCGGCGGCCCAGGGGGAGGTCCGGCCGCCGGTGGTTTCCCCGGCGATCCGCGCCCCGGCGCCGGCATCTTCCGCAGCGCCTTCCGCGGCGGAGTCCCGTGCCGGAGGCCGCAGGCCGGATCGGAAGAAGGTGAGCTGGTAGCCGAACTCCCGCCCCAGGGAATCCTCCAGGTTACCGGTGAAGTACCACCATTCGCTGCGGTACTCGGGGTGCGGACCGTGGTCGGCCGGGAAGGAGAGGGGGCGCGGGCCCGTGACCTTGCGGAAGGCCGCCGCGGGGCCGGCGCCGGCGCTGTCGGCCCGGCCGGAGCCGATGCCGCCTTCCCCGAGCAGGGCCGTAAGGGAAAGGCCCGTTTCGGCCCCGGAGGCTGCTCCCGCCGCCCCGGGTCGCGTCCGCAGCAAGACGAGGGCCGCCAGCGCGAGGGCCGCGGCCGCCAGGGCGAAGAACAGGAAGGGTTTCCGGGATGCCTTCACGCCATGACCCCTATTCCTCCCGCAACGCCCGCGCCGTCACGGCGCGGGAGCTCCTCCAGGCCGGGAGGACGGCGGCGAGGAGCGCCGCCCCGAGGCCCAGCAGCACCGCCTGGAGGCAGATCCAGGGATCCGCGTGCAGGGGCAGGGACCAGCCGAAGGAGCGGCGGTTGATGACGTGGACGAGCAGGCCGGCCTGGGCGAGGCCGAGGGGCACCGCGAGCAGCCCGGTGCACAGGCCCAGGAAGGCGGCCTGGGCCGAGGCCAGCATCCAGGTCTGGCGCGGTGTGAGGCCCAGCGCCCGTAACAGGGCGGTTTCGGGGGCCCGCTCCAGCTCCAGGGCCGCCAGGGCCCCCACCAGGCCGATGGCGGCGATGATCACGGCGGCCAGGCGCAGCACCGAGGTGATGGCGAAGGTGCGGTCGAAGATCTCCAGCGAGGCGGCGCGCAGGGAGCGGCTGGGGCGGATCTCGACTCCGCCCGATCCCGGCAGGCGTCCGAGGATCCGGGCGAGCGAGTCGGCGGGGACGCCCGCGCGGGCGTAGAACGCCGCGGAGGTATGGCCGCGCCCCCGCCCCTGCCAATGGGCGTCGAAGCAGGCCCGGTCCATCATCGCCGCCCCCCGATCGGTCCCGTAGTCGGCGAACACGCCGGCCACGGGGAAATCCCGCGGGCCGGCCGGGGTGGGCAGCCGCAAGGCCGTCCCCGGATGCAGGCGGCGGCGGTAGGCGAAGGGTTCGGAGACGAGCACCGCGCAGCCGGGAAGCCGGTGGAAGGCGGGCCAGGCCGCGGCGCTGTCGCCTTCCAGGAAGCGGAAGGCCGCGCGGCTGCGCCCGTCCATGTCCAGGGCCAGGAGCTGCACGGTCCCGCCGTCGCCTCCGGTCCCGCCGGTGCCGCCCGGATAGCCGGAACCGCCGGCCGGAGCCCCGTCTCCCGCATCGGCTTCCGGCATGTTCAGGGAAACGGCCAAGTAACCTGTGACCCCGGCCACGCCGGGAAGCGACCGCGCGGCCTCCAGCCAGGCCGGGTCCAGGCGGCCCTCCAGGCGGCCCGACCCGGCGCGGGGGGACGAGGCGTACACGTCGGCGACGAGCACCGCCTCCAGCCAGTCGCGCACCGCGCGCCGGAAGCTGTCCACCATGATGCCCATGGCCACGGTCACCGACAGGGCCGCCATCAGGGCCGCGGCGGCCACGCCGGTGCGGCTCAATGAGGCTCCGGCTTCGCGCGCCGCCATGCGCCCCAAGGTGATCGCCGATCCGCGGCGGCCCGCCAGGGCGGCGCCGCGCCCCAGGGCCCAGGCGCCTCCGGCGCTGAGCCGCCGCAGCAGATCCGGCGTCCACAGGGCCCAGGCGGCCACCGCCAGGGCCAGGGAGGCGAAGCCGGCCGCCAGGCTCCGGCCCGGCAGCCAGGCCATGAGCGCGGAGAGCGCGGCCGCGAGGACGCCGGCCAGGTTGAGCCGGGGGAGCCGTCCGCGCAGGCGGGACTCCTGCGCCGAACGGGTGAGCAGGACGCGGGGACGGATGCGCGCCGCCTGCCAGGCGGGTCCCAGGGCGGCGAGGAGGCCCAGGCCCAGTCCGAGCAGCCCTCCTTTGGCGAGGATCCAGGGATCGAGCCGCAGGCCGGCGACATGGGTGGCGAAATAGAGGTCGTTCAGGGTGCGCGCGACCAGGGCCACCAGGCCGCGGCCGAGGATGGCGCCCGCCAGCACGCCGAGGGCGGAACCCAGGGCCGACAGGGCCAGGGCCTCCCGGCAGACGAGGCGGGCGATGTCGCCGGGGGCGGCCCCGAGCCCCCGCAGGGCGCCCAGCAGGTTCCAGCGCTGGACCACCGAGAAGGCCATGGCGTTGTAGATGAGGAAGGCGCCCACCACCAGGGCCAGGAGGCTCAGGGCCGAAAGGTTGACGCGGAAGGCGCGCGTCATGGAGTCCAGGGAGCGGGCGCGCGCGTCGGCGGATTGCAGCACGGCCCCCGCCGGCAGCAGCGACCGGACGCGGGCCTCCAGGGACGCGCCGGCGACGTCCGCGCCGCCGAGGTCGAGCTCGATGCGTCCCAGGCGGCCCGGGGCCCCCAGGGCCTCCTGGACCGTGGACAGGTCCGCAAGCGCCAGGTCGTCCACCAGGGCCGCGCCCAGGCGGTTGCGGGGCTCCAGGAAGCCCAGGACAGTAACCGGGAAGGTACGGGAACCCGCCCGCAGGCGCAGTGTGTCCCCGGCGCGCGCGCCCAGGCGCAGGGCCGCGGGGCGGGACAGCAGCACGGTGCCGGGACGCGCGATGAGGGCGGCCAGTCCGCCGCCGGGCCCGTCCGCCACGGCCTCGGCCAGGCCGAAGGCGCCCAGCTCCAGGGAGGCGAAGGGGTCCACCCCCACCAGGCGCAGCGGCGGGGACGGCGGGGCGCCGGTACCTCGGACGTCGTCGGAGGTCCCGGGAACGCGTCCGGAATCCCTGGTGCCGCGTCCCTGCGCGGGTCCCGGACCCGGAGGCCTCGGCAGCACCTCGGCGCGCGCCTCCAGGACCGGAACCATGGGCGGCGGGTTCCCCGCCGCGTCCCGCAGGCCCGCCAGGCGCAGGACCGCGTACAGGGAGTCGGGCAGATCGCCGGAGAGGCCGAGGATGCGGTGGGTGGCCCGGCCGGCCAGGGTCTCGGTGGCCAGGCGGTAGGCGGCTCGGGCGCTGCCCGAGGCCAGGTCCACGGCCACCACCATGGCCACGCCCATGGCGATGCCGGACACCGCCAGCGCCGCCTGCCAGGGATGCCGCAGCCAATGCCGCCGGCCGCTGCGGCGGAGGAGGGGGCCGCCCTTGCCGCCTGGACTGCCGGAAGCGCCCTGCATCCGTTCCGCCTTCACGCCGGACGGGAGTCCGCCGGGCGCGGGATCTCGGCCAGGGATCCGCCCTGCATGCGGAAGAAGCGATCGGCGAAGCCGAGGAGGTCGGGGCTGTGGGTGACG
The DNA here is from genome assembly GCA_966238865.1 of uncultured bacterium. Taxonomy (GTDB): domain Bacteria; phylum Fibrobacterota; class Fibrobacteria; order UBA11236; family UBA11236; genus CBILQL01. The sequence continues at coordinate 5,083 of CBILQL010000020.1, read as the reverse complement.
ATGATCACGGTCTTGCCGGCGCCCCGGGCGAGCCGCTCCAGCAGGCCCATCACTTGCGCCCCGGTCTCGGCGTCCAGGTTGCCGGTGGGCTCGTCGGCGAGGATCAGGGAAGGGTCATGGGACAGGGCGCGCGCCACCGCCACCCGCTGCTGCTCGCCGCCCGAGAGCACGTCCGGGAAGCTGCCGGCGCGATCGGCGAGGCCCACCTCGGCGAGCAGCGACAGGGCGCGGCGGCGGCCCGCCTCCGTGACGCCCTCCTTGAGCTCCAGGGGCAGCAGGAGATTCTCCTCCACCGTCAGGGTGGGAATGAGGTTGAAGCTCTGGAAGACGAAGCCGATATTCCGGCGGCGGAACAGGGTGCGATCCCGTTCCGACAACGCGCCCAGGGATTGCCCCGCCACGAGCACTTCGCCCGTACCGGGCAGATCCAGCCCCCCCAGGAGGTTGAGCAGGGTGCTCTTGCCCGATCCGCTGCGGCCGAGCAGCGCGGCCGCCTGGCCGGCCTCCAATCTGAGGTCCACGTCGCGGAGCACGGCGCGTTCCCGGGCCTCGGGACCCGAGCCCTCGCGGAAGGACTTGCCGACCTTGCGGAGCTCTACGGCGGGGGGCATGGATTGAAATTAGCAAGTCGCGGGGCCATCCCGCGGAAAATCAGCGGGACCCGGTCCAGTTCTGGATCTCCAGCACGAATTCCGTTCCGTACTTGTCCAGCTTGGAATCGCCCACGCCGCTGATTTCCCGGAAGGCAGCCTTGGTAACCGGCAGGTGACGGCACATCTCGTGCAATGTCTTGTCGGAGAAGACCACGTAGGGCGGCACCCCCTGCCGTTGGGCGAATTCCTTGCGCAGGGCCTTGAGGCGGGAGAACAGCTCCGGGTTCCCGGACTCCTCGGCGCCGTCCCCGCGCCCGCTTCCGCCCGCGCCTCCGGCCTTTCCGCCCGCCCGGCCCAGGCCCTTGTCCTTGCGTCCCAGCTCCAGGATCTCCAGGGTCTCCCTGCCCTGCAGGATGGGCAGGCAGGCTTCCGTCAGCTTGAGCACCGGGTAGGGCCCGTCGTCCAGGCCCAGGACGCCGCGTCCCAGCATCTCGCCGATCAGGGAGCGCCACCAGGGCTTGTCCTTGTGTTTGCCCACGCCGTAGGTCTTGATGCCGTCGTGGCCGAGGTCGCGGATCTTCTGGGTGTCGGCGCCCACCAGCACGTCCACCACGTGGGAGGCGCCGAAACGCTCGCCGGTGCGCGCCACCGCGGACAGCACCATCTGGGCCTCGCGGGTGGCGTCCAAAGTGGCGGCCTTGCCGGTGCAGATGTCGCAGGCGGCGCAGTTGTCCTCCGGGAAGGTTTCCTCGAAATAGGCCAGGATCTGGCGCCGCCGGCACTGGTTGCGGCCCGCGAACTCGGCCATGCGGTTCAGCTTGCGCACCGCCAGGGCCCGCTCCCGCTCGTCGGAGATCTGGTCCAGGAAATGGCGCAGCTTGGGGACGTCGCCGCCGCCGTAATAGAGCACGCACAGGGACGGATCGCCGTCGCGCCCGGCCCGGCCCGTCTCCTGGTAATAGCCTTCCAGGTTCTTGGGCAGGTCGGCGTGGATCACGAAGCGGACATTGCTCTTGTCGATGCCCATGCCGAAGGCGATGGTGGCCACCATCACCTGCACCTCGTCGCGGTTGAAGGCCTCCTGGTTCTCCTGCCGGTCGGCCTGGGAGAGCCCCGCGTGGTAGGGCAGGGCGTTCACGCCGCGCTTAGCCAGGTAGGCGGCGGTCCGCTCCACCGAGTCGCGGGTGGTGCGGTACACGATGCCGGGCTCCTCGGGATGCTCCTTGAGAAACTCCAGGATCTGCGCGTCCACGTCCCGCTTGGGCCGCACCTCGTAGTAGAGGTTGGGCCGGTTGAAGGAGGCGCGCACCTGGTACGGATCGGAGAGGCCCAGCTTGGCGACGATGTCGCGGCCCACCTCGGAGGTGGCCGTGGCGGTGAAGGCGGCGATGGGGACGCCGGGGAAGTTGCGGCGGATGCCGGTCTCGCCGCCCAGGGCGAGGTAGTCGGGACGGAAGTCGTGGCCCCATTCCGAGAGGCAATGGGCTTCGTCCACGGCGAAGAAGGCGATGGGCGCATCGCGGAGGCTCTCGATGAAGGAGTCCATGGCGAAGCGTTCGGGCGAGATGTAGAGCAGGTCGAGCTCGCCGGCGCGCAGGGCCCGGTAGGTGCGGGCGGCCTCCCCCTGGGCCAGGGAGCTGTTGAGGCAGGCGGCCCGCAGGTTGTTCTCCCGGGCCGAATCCACCTGGTCCTTCATCAGGGAGATGAGGGGGCTCAGGATCACGGCGGTGCCGTGCATGATCTTGGCCGGCAGCTGGTAGCACAGGGATTTGCCCCCGCCCGTGGGCATGACGGCGAACACGTCCTCGCCGTTGAGCAGGCTCTCCACTATCTCCCGCTGATGGGGCCGGAAGGCCGGGAAGCCGAAGGTGCGGTGGAGGGCCTCCAGGAGGAGGGCGTCGCGGCCCGGGGAGGCCGCCCGGGGCGCTCCGGCCTGCGGATGGGCGGAGGTCATGGGAGAGAAGATAATAGGATTCGGGCCGGCCGGTTGTGACCCCGGCCGCCGCGTCGAACCGGGCCCGCCTCCTCAGCCGGGGCCGGCCTCCGTTCTGGACGGTTTTCCGGCCCCCGTCAGACCCCCGTCAGACCCCCGTCAGGCGCCGGTCAAGCCGTCGCCGGCCGCGGCAGACCCTTCTGTCAGGCCGTCGCGGCGCGCAGGAAGGCGTAGGCGACCGCCTCTCCGCCCACGTCCCCGTGGCCGGAGATGTAGGCCTTGGCGGCGAGGTTGTACACCGCGCCTTTCTGGAACGCGTAGGGCCCTCCCACCGGGAGCATGGTGAGGTCGGTGGCCTCGGGGGTGTTGCGCGCCCCGTTGGCGCCGAGCCCTCCCCAGCGCGAGGCGTTCTCCTGGATGCCGGCGGCATCCTGGCGCGCGAGCCGGGAGGCGAGGGGATAGGCGATGCCTACCGCCCGGTCCTTGGGCGTGTGGGTGACGATGACCGGGCCGTCCAAGGCGGGCCCGGTGATGGCGGGGCGGAAGAAGCCGTTCCGGTCCCCGTCGAACTTGAGGGCGAAGCCGTGATGGGAGAAGGCGGCCTGGAGCAGGGACAGGCTGCCGATGCGGAAGCCCGGGACGGCCTGGCAGGTTTTCAGGGCCGAGGTCACGAGCCGGGCCCCGAAGCTGTGGCCGGCGAGGTGCACGGTGGTGCCGGGCAGCCCTTGCACGAAGCTTTGCAGGATCGGCGCCAGGCCCTTGGCGCCCACGATGCCGGCCCGCTCCTTCATGGTGTAATAGGTTGTCAGGTTGGCGGCCATCAGCGCGCCGGCCTTCAGCTTCCCGAAAATCGATCCGAGGAACGCCGCCTCTCCGGCCGCGCTCCCGTCCCCGGCTTCCAGCGCGGCGGCGCCGCCCCCGTCCCCGGAGGCCACCGGCACCACGGGCTGGGGCATCGAAAGGGCTTCCATCGCCTCCTCGCCGTCCATGTCCCGGAAATTCCCGGGAAGGTCCCCGTCGTCGGACTGGGACGGCAGGGCGGAACGGACGAGATCCATGAAGCGCTTGCGCGCGCCCGCGTCGTCCTCCAGCCTGGGCACCAGCGCCTTGGCCTCCTGCAGGGCCTTCGCCGCGTCCGGGGAGTCCACGGTCTCCTTCAGGAGATCCAATTGGGACAGGATTCCGGCGTCCAGGTCCGCGCCCAGCCCGGCCTCCTGTCCGGGGATGAGGGCCTCGTCGTCGAACTTGATCGAGGGCCAGTAGATGCCGACCACGGCGAAGCGCGGGGGGCCGCCCGCGATGGACGTCCTGGCGGCGACCTTGGACAGGCTGTCGAGGAAGCGTTCGTACAGATCCTTGGCCTGCGCCATGTTGTTGTTCCAGCCGTGGGAGAAGACCAGCAGGTGGCGGGGCGGATCCGCCTTCAGCTCGGCGAGTATCCTCGCGCCGGCTCCCGGATCCACCGGGTTGCCGTCCTTGCCGAATTCCAGCTCCGCGAACGGGAAACCTTTCAACGTCTGCATCGATCCTCCTCAGACAGATTGGATGGCGCGCATCAGATCCACCAGGCCCTTGCCCTGGAAATACCGTTCCCGGCGCAGGTCCGTGGCCGTCTCCATGAAAATCTCCTTGACCTTCTCCGGATGCCCGATGAACTCCCTCCGGATGGACAGGAATGCGGCGATGACCCCGGAGACGTGGGGGGCCGCCATGCTGGTGCCGCTCTCCTCCAGGTATTCGAAGTCCTTCTCCACCTGCGACCGCAGGGCCTGCTTGCGCTTGCCGGCGGCGCAGGACAGGATCTTCTCTCCCGGGGCCACCAGGTCGGGCTTCAGGCGGCCGTCCCCGGTGGGGCCCTTCGAGGAGAAATAGGACACGCCGTACACGTGGGGCATCTCCCGGTGGGTGGCGCCCACGGTGATGGCCAGCTCGGCGTTGCCCGGATCGTTGATGCTCAGGTCCATGCCCGCGCCCACCCAGCCGCGGGCCTCGCTCTGCACCATGCCGTAGCCGGTGTTCCCCGCGGCCACCACGACCACCACGCCGGAGCGCACCAGGCGGTCGACCTCGACGCACAGCGGGCTCTGCCCGCAGGCGAACCACTTGGGCTCGAAATCGTAGCCGACGCTCATGTTGACGCCGTGGATGCGGATGCGCCGCCCGTGTCCGTTCATCTCCTGGACGTAGCTGATGGCGGCGATGAGGTTGCTGGCCCTGCCCTTGCCGTTCCCGTCGAGGACCTTGAGGCTGACGAGTTTGCACTTGGGCGCCATGCCCGACATCCGGCCCGGCTCCGATTCCACGGTATGCAGGTTGCCGAATTCGTCCTTGTGCCGGGAGTAGGCGCGGACCGGCCGGGAGGCCGCATGGCCGCCTTGGGGATCTTGTTGGACTTGCGGGCCGCCGCCTTGCCCGCCCGGCAGGCCTTCGTCCGCGACCATGGCGAGATCGCCCGCGATGATGCCGGCGACATGGGTCCCGTGGCCGGATTCGTCGACCAGGGCGGTCTTGTCGGCTATCCGTACCGGGACCGGGACCGGGGTGGGGGAGGGAACGG
>CBILQL010000019.1:0-16486 GCA_966238865.1 uncultured bacterium | reverse complement strand
TCATCCAGGAGTACGTCGCACCCGCTGACGGACATCAAACCAGCATCCGGAACGGCGAATGGGCCTTCCCCCTCTCGGCGAGAACCCAGGAGCAGCTCAAGCAGAAGGCGGCGGATCTCCTTGGATTCCTGGAAAACGGTCTTTCTCCCGATCCGGATTCGGTAGCCTACACGTTGCAAACCGGCCGCGAGGCCTTCGAAGAGCGGATCTGCTTCCTCTGCCGATCCTCGGAAGAGCTCACCGGCAAGCTGAGGGCCTATGTCGCCGGCCAGGCCGGCATCCCGGGTCTGCATGCAGGGAATTCCAGGACCGGGAAGCAGTCCCTGGGGATCTTCCTATCCGATCCGGACTTGCAGGAGACCTTGAAGAAGTGGGTGCTGGAAAGGAAGTACCCGACCTTGGCGGATCTGTGGACCAAGGGGATCGAGATCGATTGGCAAGCGCTCTATCCGGAAAAGCCGAAGCGCATCGGCCTGCCCACCTATCCCTTCTCCAAGGAGAAGTATTGGCTGGACTTCGTGGAAAACGGGGCCGTGGTCGCGGCCAAGGATACCGGCGATGCCCTCCATCCCCTGGTCCACGCGAATACCTCCCGCTTCGGGGAGCAAAGTTACCGTTCCCGCTTCAGGCTGGACCGGCTCAAGTCCTTGGGCGCCCTGTCCGGGTCGGACAACGATGGCGGCCCCAGCCTTGTTCCCGCCGCCTACCTTGAAATGGCGCGCTTCGCAATCCAGCAGTCCATCGGCCCTTCGCCGGAAAGCCAGGGACTGGAGATGGACAGGATCGAGTTCGGTCCGCCGTACTTCCCCGCCGGCGACAGCCCGATCGACGTTGTCCTCATCCGGCGGGGAGAGGATATCGCCGGCTTCCAGATCTCCAGCGCGCAAACCGATGGCGAGGAGATCGTCCACTGCCAGGGGGAGGCGCGGATGGAGGCCCCGACCCTGTCCGGCTCCCCGGTGGCGTCCGGGAATGGAGACTGGAAGGACCTCGGCGAATGGGAAATCCGGGACCGGATGGGGCTTCCCCTCTCCCTGCTGGAATGGCCGGGAGTCGCCGGTCGACCTTCCGCAATGGAGTCCCTGCGATTGGCCGGCAGCATGCCCTCCAAGGTCCATGCTTACGGCCGCATCATCGCATTGCAAGGCCAGGACGGCCCGGCTATCCGGGTCGATGCCGCCTTCCTCGGCCCGGATGGGCGTGTCGTCTGCGAAGTCGTCGGCGCAGAATGGGGAACGGAGCCGGCGGGCCGGGAGGACTCCCAGCCCGGCAGCCCGGAACCATTGACAGTTCTGCCCTTCCTGAATCCCCTTCCCCTCCTGGAGCCCCTTCCCATCGGGGATCCCCAGCCCATCCAGGATACCACGGGAGTCTCCCTCATCGAACTGGAACCGCTCCCGATGACCGCCCCCGCGATTTCGATCTCCGAACCCCGCGCCGGCGTCGTGGTGCTGGAAGCATCCCTGGAATCGCATGGCGTCCGGGAACTGCTGGACGTCGTGAAGGCCCAGCGCCGGAATGCCTCGCTCCGGATCCTCATCCTGCGGGGAAAAACCGAAGGCTTTTTCTTCCGGACTTCGGAAAGCCACTTCGAGGCAGTCCGGCAGGGACTTTACCGGGAGCTGGCTTCCTTCCCTGCCCCGACCCTGGCCGTGGCACCGGGCGAAATCCGCGGCAGCGGATTCCTCCTGGCCGCGGTCTGCGACTTCCTGATCGGCTGCGAAGAGGGAAGCTGCGATTTGCAAGCGGATGGAGATACGGCCTTCCTTGACGGGACAGTCATGGACGTGCTGTCGGAAAGATTCGGATCCGCCAAGGTGCTCCGCCTGCTCGGAGAAGCGAAGCCGCAAACCTGGAAGCACTTGCAATCCCTGGGATGGGCCTTCCCGATCCGCGCAGCTTCCGCCGTAGACGGGTTCGCCCTCGGGTTCGCCGCCAGCCTCGCGGGCAAGCAATGGGAGGCCCTGAGACGGTTGAAGGCCCACCTGGCGAAGGGTGTCCTGGAGCGCGTCGGGAGACTCGCAGAATCCCCGGCGCCGTCGCCGGACCGCGTCCCCGTCCCCGCGGAAATCGCCGCTTCCGGGCACGTGAAGGTGGAGACGCATTCCGGACGCGTAGTGAGGGTGAAAGTCGCGCCGGGAACATCCGAAGTTTCCTGCCGGGACCTGCTGGCCGAAACCGCCGCCGTCCTGCGCCGCATCTGGAGCAGCGCCCCCGGCAATGCCGTCGTCCTGGAAAGCGAACTGCCCGGCTTCTTCCCCTTGCCCGACGGCCAGGAGTTCTCCGAGGCCCTTTCCGAATGGAAGGCCTGCCTGGACGAAGCCGCAGCCCCCGTGGTGGCTGTGGCGGATACGGACCTGGGCGGGACGTCCTGGCTGCTCCTGCAAATGGCGCATGGCATGGTCTATGGCGCGGAGTGCCGGTACTCCATGGAAACGGTTGCCGGAGACGAACTCCTGGCGGCCGGGGTCGCCAAGGTCGTTTCCAAGCGATTGGGAGAGAACCTATCCAGGCAATTGCCCTTCCGCGGCGAAGGCCTCACCGGCAAGGAATTGGCCGATAGGAACCCCGATTTGTATGTGCGGAGTCCCGGCGACGAAAGGAGATTCGCCTTGGAGCTCGCGGAAAGCTGGAGCCTCCACACGGCCTCCATCCTTACCCTGTCCCGTGTGGAAGTCGGAAGCGCGGTTCCGGCGATGCCTCGAAGCTCCGGCCCGGCGTCCAACGATATGCCGGCCTCCAAGGACCTGCCGACATCAAAAGACCTGCCGGCCTTCGAGGTCATCAAGACCATTGTCCATGCCGACGGGATCCTGGAAGTCCGCATGGAGGACAAGGTGTCCCGCAACATGTTCTCCCCGGCCTTGATCAGGGATCTGGGCCTCGCGTTCGACTTCGTGAACCGCTCCGAAGACCTGAAGGTGGTCGTGCTGACGGGCTATGGCAATTACTTCGCGATGGGCGGCACCCGGGACACCTTGCTGCGATTGCAGGAAGGGGCGGGCAAGTTCACCGATACCGATGTCTTCCGCCTGGCATTCGATTGCGAAGTGCCGGTGATCGCCGCTATGAAAGGCCATGCCACCGGCGCCGGCTGGACCCTGGGCATGTTCTCCGACCTGGTCCTGTTCGCGGAAGGAGGGAAGTACACCAGCCCCTACATGGAATACGGTTTTACGCCGGGGGCCGGCGCCACCTGGGTCATGCCGCGCAAGCTGGGAGCGGATCTGGCCCGCTATACCTTGTTCACGGCCGAGCCGATCGCGGGAAAGGCCCTGAAGGAAAAGGGCCTGGGACTGATGGTCCTGCCCAGGAAGGAAGTTGCCGGCGAGGCCCTCGCCTTGGCCCGTGCCATGGCCCGGCAGGCACGCTCGACCCTCAAGGCCCTGAAGGCCATCTGGAAGGAAGGCGCGCAGGAAACGCTAGCCGCCGCCCTGGCCCTCGAAACGGAGATGCATGCCGCGACCCTGGTCGGCGTCGAGGAAACCCGCGACAAAATCTTGAAAGAATTCGACCGGGCCAGGCCGGTTCCGGAGGAATCCGCGCGCCAGCCCCATGCGATCGCCATGAGAGATCTCAGCGTGGATTCGGTCCGCATGACCTTGAAGGCGAAGTTGGCGGAAGAACTCCGGCTCGAGGTCTCCGAAATCGACGACGATACGCCCTTCGTGGATTTGGGACTGGACTCCATCACGGGAGTGACCTGGGTCCGGAAGATCAATGAAATCTTTGGTACCCGGATCGAAGCCACCAAGATATACGGGTATCCCACCATTTCCAGGCTGAGCGGCCTGGTGATGGAAGCCTGCGGCCAGGACGGGACCCGGACGCCCCCGGCGGCCGCTCCTATGCCCGCTCCCATGGCCGCGCCCATGACAGTTTCCTCCCCAGCGCCCGCCCTGGCACCCGCCCCAGCACCTGTTCCGGCGGCCGGCCCCAGGGTGGAGATCGCTTCCCTTTCCGAGGTGATTGCGACCCTCCGCGAGTTGCTGGCTGCGGAATTGCGGATATCCGCGGAAGAGATAGATGAGGAGACCGGATTCGTCGACCTGGGCCTGGACTCCATCACCGGGGTGACCTGGATCCGGAATATCAATCAGCGCTTCGGCACCTCCTTGGATGCCACCAAGGTCTACAGCTATCCCACCCTGTCGCGGCTGGCAAACTTCCTGCATTCCGAAATGGCCAAAGTTCCCGCCCCCATTGCCGCATCCGCTCCCTCGGCGGCAAGCATGGCCCCGGCGGCCAGCGTGGCGGCCCCCTTCACGGTCCCGCAGGCATCGTGGAAATCCCCGCAGCGCCGGCGGCTGGTTTCCTGGAGGAAGCAGCGGCAGCGGATTCCAGGGGGCGCGGAATTCCAGGGCGAGCCTATCGCCGTAGTGGGTATCGCCGGCCAATTCCCCCAGGCGGACAACCTCCAGGAGTTCTGGGAGAATATCGCCGGGAAGAAGAATTGCATCACGGAAATTCCCAAGGAAAGGTGGGACCTGGCCGAGCATTACCTGCCGGGAGGGCCGAAAGCCGGCAAGACGTATTCCAAATGGGCCGGCACCATGCGCGGGTACGACCGCTTCGATCCTTATTTCTTCGACATCTCCCCCGTGGAGGCCGAGAATATGGAGCCCCAGCAGAGGCTGTTCCTCCAGAGCTGCTGGCAGGCCATCGAGGATGCGGCCTATAGCCCGAAGGATTTGAGCGGAACCCGATGCGGGGTCTTCGTGGGATGCGGGACCAGCGATTACCACCGGTCGTCCCGGAAGCACGAACTTTCGGCCCAGGGATTCACCGGAAGCGCCACGTCCATCCTGGCCGCGAGGATCGCCTATTTCCTCAATCTCCGCGGTCCCTGCCTCTCCATCGAGACCGCCTGTTCCTCCTCCCTGGTGGCCTTGGCCCAGGCATGCGAAAGCCTCTCCAACCGGACCAGCGACTATGCCCTGGCAGGCGGGGTTTATGTCATGGTGGGGCCCGGCATGCACATCAAGACGGCACAGGCGGGCATGCTTTCGGCCGACGGCGCCTGCCACGCCTTCGACCGGCGCGCCAACGGCTTCGTGCCCGGAGAGGGCTGCGGCGTGGCCTTGCTGAGGAGATTGAGCGATGCGGAAAAGAGCGGGGATACCATCTATGGAATCATCCGCGGCTGGGGCGTGAACCAGGACGGCAAGACCAACGGCATCACCGCCCCCAACGCCGAGTCCCAGATAGACCTGGAAAAGGATGTCTACCGGCGCTTCGGCATCGACCTGGGCGATACCCAGCTCATCGAAGCCCATGGGACGGGGACCAAGCTGGGCGACCCGATCGAGATCGAAGCCTTGAAGTCGGTGTACAGGGATCAGGGCAGGCAGCGATGCGCCATCGGTTCGGTCAAGAGCAATATCGGCCACTGCCTGACGGCCGCCGGCATCGCCAGCTTCCTGAAGGTCATCCTGGCCCTGAAGCATCGGAAGCTCCCCCCCACCATCCAATTCGCGGATTTGAACGAGCATATCAACCTCGACGATTCGCCCTTCTATGTGAACACGGAAGCGCGCGATTGGGAAGCCTCGTCGCGGGGAGTCCGGCAGGCTGCCATCAGCTCCTTCGGGTTCAGCGGGACCAATTGCCATCTGGTGGTGGCCGACCGGCCCACGGCCGTCAGGAAGCGGATGGCCGCCAGCCTGAATGATAGAGGCAGGTACCCGATCCCTCTATCCGCGCGGACATCCGATCAGCTCGGCCAGCGGGCCAAGGATTTGCTCGCCCACCTGGAAACCGCTCCCGTGCCGCCGGATATGGTCGAACTGGCCTATACCCTCCAGGCGGGAAGGGACGCCATGGAGGTCCGCCTGGGCCTGATGGCCGCCACCGTGGAAGAATTGGCCGGCAAGCTGCGGGCCTTCATTGCCGGTTCGCCGGCAGGCCTGGAATATTACCGGGGAGACGCCGGGGACAAGGCCGGTGCCAAGCTCCTGATCCAGGATCGGGAAACCAGCGAGTCCGTGGTGGGTCAATTCCTGCGGCAGAACCGGCTGGCCAAACTGCTGGAGCTTTGGGTGAAGGGAATAGAGATCGATTGGCGGAAGCTTTATCCGTACGGTTATCCGCAGAAGCTCTCCTTGCCGGGATATCCCTTCGCCAAGGACAGGTATTGGATCCCTTCAGAGGACGAATCGATCATGGCGGCGACTCCGGCTCCTGAGGCGGCCCATATCCACCCGCTCCTGCATACCGCCACGACCAACCTGAAGGAGCAGGGCTTCCGGGAAGAAGGCCTGGACTCGGTGTCCGCCGGCGGTTCCGGGCCCAAGTCCAGGATCCGCCGCATCGCCTTGCCCACCTACCCCTTCGCGCGGGAACGCTGCTGGATCGATACCATCCGGAGCCTTGACGACCTCGAAGGCGTGGACGGCTCCGGGGAGGCCGTGGATCCGGATGTCGGACATCTCGACGAGGATGCCGTCCTGCAACTGCTGAGCCGCCTGTCATGATATCAGGACACGCCTGCAAGTCACCCCTGCAAGACCGTCCTAGGAACGTCCTACAGCATCGGCCGGGAAACAAATGAAAAAGCTCATCGAATACATCAGCAAGGAAATCAAGGGCAAGCGGCTCTCCAAGCAGAAAGGGATTTCCCTTATCCGCGAGGTCTTCCAATGGGCCGGGAGCAAGGATGGCCGGGAACCGCCCCATCCCCTGGTGCATAGGAACGAGTCCAGCCTCGAAGGGCAGGTTTACCGGTCCACCTTCACAGGCAGCGAACCCTTCCTGCGCGACCATCGGATCCGTCTCCAAGACGGGAACATGCACAGGGTGCTTCCGGGCGTGGCCTACCTGGAAATGGCCCGGGCGGCGGCGGGCAGGGCTTGGCCGGCCTCCGAAGATTTTGTCCTCGAGATCCACGGGGCCGCCTGGTTGCGGCCCATGGTCGTGGACCGGGCGACCCAGGCCGAGATCCGCCTGGATCCATCCGGCGAAGACGCCCTCGGCTTCACGGTGCAAAGCTTCCCGGAAGCGGGCGAGCCTATCCTGCATTGCGCGGGAAGCGTCCGTTGGCTCCCTGCCAAGGCCGGGGAAAAGCTGGATCTGGAAGCGATCGGGAACATGTCCGAGGCGGAGGAAATCCCCTCCGAGCGGATTTACGCGGAATACCGGCGCATGGGCGTGGACTACGGCGAGACCCATCGCACCATAGTGTCCGTGAAGACCGACGGGCGCCAGGCCCTGGTCCGCTTGCGCCTGTCACCGACCGCCGGCAAGGCGTCAGGCGGATGCATGCTGCCTCCCGGACTGATGGATGGCGCCCTGCAGTCGGGCCTGGCCCTGATGCTCCATGGCGGCAAGGCCCCGCCCAACCCGGTGATGCCATTCGCCCTCGATCGGATCACGGTGGTGGCGCCATGCGCCGAAGCAATGATCGGATGGGTCCGGTATGCCGGGGCGAGCGGCCCTCAGGATGAGAATCCGATGCTGGACCTCGACCTGTGCGACAAGGACGGCAGGCTCTGCGTGCAGCTGCGGGGGCTCTGTTCCCGGGCGGCGGGTGATGCCGGGATGCTTGAGAAGCGGACCGAGTCACATGAGGTCGTGTTCACCCGCCACGCCTGGCGGGACATCGGCAAGGCCGAACCCGGGCGGCGCAAGCGACCGGAGTACGGCCATCGCATCCTGATCCTTTGCGGGCTCCGGGAGGAAACCGGCCGCCAGGTCCTCCGCCTCCTCGAGGGAGGGAATCGCAGGACTCTTTGCCTGCCGGCGAACGGGGATGCCGCAGAGTCCTACCTGGGTTGGGCTCTCGCATGCTTTTCCGAGTTGAAAGCCGCTCTCTCGGCGCCGTCCCGGGACAGGCTGCTCTTCCAGGTTGCCGGCAGTTCCGCGGATGCCCGAACGATAGCCGGACTTTCCGGGATGCTGTCGAGCGCGGCCCAGGAGAACCCGAGGCTCACCGGACAAGTCGTCCTGTTGCACCCGGATTCCGGCCCGGAGGAAATCATCGCCGGGATCTCGGCCACCGAATCCTTGACCGATCATTCCCTTGTGCGCTGGGAACGGGATACGCTCCAGGGCAAGCATTTCGTGGAAATCGCAGCAACCAGCCCGGGACCCGTTTGGCGCGAGGACGGCATCTACCTGATCACCGGCGGCTTCGGCGGCCTGGGCCGGCATTTCGTGGAAGATATCCTCGGCCAGACCCGGGGAGCCAGGATTCTCCTGATCGGTCGCTCCCCATTGGCTGACGACAAGGCTGACGACAAGGCAGGCAATAAGGCCGGCGACAAGACAGTTCAAATGGCCGCCGCGCTGGGACGGTGGAACCGGGAGCGGGCCCGCGTTTCATACCTATCCGCCGACATAGCCGATGCCGATGCCATGCAGAAGTGCATGGCCCATGTCGAGAAGACCTACGGAAGGCTTTCCGGAATCCTCCACTGCGCCGGTCTCACCCGGGACGGCTTCATCCTGAAGAAGGCAAGGGCCGAGGTCGAGGAGGTTTTGCAGCCCAAGGTACCCGGAACGCGCAACCTGCTGGCCTTCCGCGACCGCTTCGACCTGGATTTCATCTCGCTATTCTCCTCATCTGTGTCCGTGGGAGGAAATCCCGGCCAAAGCGACTATGCCGCGGCCAATGGGTACCTGGATGCCCTCAGCGCGGCCTGCGTCGAGGATAGGACCACCGCTTCCCGGACCAGGATCCTATCCGTCAACTGGCCCTACTGGAAGGACGGGGGCATGCGCCTGCCGGATGAGGCCCTGGAGCGCATGGCCGAAACCGCAGGCCTGCACGCCCTGGAAACCGCCGCCGGGATCCAGGCCTTCCATGCGGCCATGAATACCGGCCTGCACCAGGTCCAGGTCTGGTATGGAGAGCCCTCGGTCATCCGCGACAAAATCCTCTCCAGGCCTGAGGCCGAGGAGGTCGAGGAGATCGTGAAGGTCGTGAATGCCGATGCGACTGCCCAGGTCGTCATCCGGGAAACTGGAACGGTCCCCGACCTCCAGGTGAAGACCCTGGAGTACCTGAAAAACCAGGTCTCACAAGCCCTCAAAATCGCCCCTGCGAAGCTGGACCCACGGGCCGGCCTGGACCGGTATGGCATTAATTCCATAGTCGCCATCAACCTGACCAACCAGCTGGAAAAATCATTCGGCCCCCTGCCCAAGACGCTTTTCTTCGAATACCAGGATATCCAGTCCCTGAGCGGATACTTCCTCTCCTCCCATGTAGACAAGCTCGCGAGCCTCCTGGGAGAAACCGGCGCGGCAAGGGCGAAGCCGCAGCCGGCGGGCCCGGTTCTCCCCCCTATCGCGGGCGCAGCGCGAATCAAGAAAAGACTCCCGGCCAAGGCCATGACACCTTCCCTGACCGGGGAAGCGGCCAGGAACGTGGGTGGCCCAATAGCCATCATCGGCTTGAGCGGCCGCTATCCCAAGGCGGCCGACCTGGACGAATACTGGGACAACCTGAAGCATGGCCGGGACTGCATCGAGGAGATCCCCGGCGACCGGTGGGATTGGAGGGAATACTATTCCCCGGACCGGACCAAGGCCGGCCGCCACGCCAGCAAATGGGGCGGGTTCATTTCCGGCGTCGACGAGTTCGACCCGCTCTTTTTCCAGATCACCCCCCTCGAAGCGGAATTGATCGACCCCCAGGAGCGCCTCTTCCTGCAGCATGCCTGGATGGCGATGGAGGACGCGGGGTATACCCGGCCGGGCCTCCAAATCCCCAGGGACAAGGAGCAGGCCGGGCAGGTGGGCGTGTACGTGGGAGTGATGTACGGGGAATACAACCATAGCGGCAGCCTGGCCGGCATAGCCAACCGGGTCTCCTATACCCTGAACCTCCACGGCCCTTGCATGGCCGTGGACACCATGTGCTCCTCCTCCTTGACCGCCATCCACCTGGCCTGCCAGGACCTGCGCTCCCGGCGCACCGATCTGGCGATCGCGGGCGGAGTCAATGTGACCATAGACCCCGGCAAGTATGCCATGCTGAGCATGGGGCAGTTCATCTCCAGCGACGGCCATTGCCAGAGCTTCGGAGAAGGCGGCGACGGCTATATCCCGGGCGAGGGAGTCGGGGCCGTACTCCTGAAAAGACTGGCGGATGCCATCGAGGATGGAGACCATATCCATGGCGTGATCCTGGGAAGCGCCTTGAACCATGGCGGCAAGACCAACGGTTTCACCGTGCCCAATCCCGGCGCGCAGGCCTGCGTGATCCGCCAGGCCTTCGAGGCGTGCGGCATCGATCCGGACCGGATCGGCTACCTGGAGGCCCATGGCACCGGGACCAGATTGGGGGATCCCATCGAGATCGCCGCCCTGGCCAAGGCCTTCCAAAACGGAGCCGGGCGGAGCCAGCCGGTCCTCGTGGGCTCGGCGAAGTCCAATATCGGGCATTGCGAATCGGCGGCGGGGATCGCCGGGCTCACCAAGATACTGCTGCAAATGAAGCACCGGCAGATTGTGCCGTCCCTCCATTCCGCCCGGCTCAACCCCAATATCGACTTCTCCAAGACGCCTTTCGTCGTGAACCAGGAATTGAAAGCCTGGGACCGGTTGGTTGCGGACGGCCGCGAATCGCCGCGCACGGCGGGAATCTCCTCCTTCGGCGCCGGCGGCTCCAATGCCCATCTCATCATCCAGGAGTTCGAGGCGCCGGCCCCGGCCTCCAGGGTTGCTTCCGAGGAATTGATCATCCTCTCCGCCCGCACCGAAAAACAGCTGGTGAAGAAGGCGCAGGACCTGGCCGGCTTCCTGCGGAAGGCAGGCGGTTCGGACCTGGCATCCATCGCCTATACCCTGCAGATCGGCCGCGAAGCCATGGAATTCCGCCTGGGCTTCCTGGCGGCCACCAAGGAACAGGCGATCGAGAGGCTGGAGAACTTCGCGGCCGGCGATCTTCCCGGCGAAATCATGACCGGCCAGGCCACCCGCCATCAGGATGCCATCTCCCTGTTCGATATCGACGAGGATTTGAAGCAGGCGGTCCGGAGCTGGATCGAGAATGGCAAGCTGGATCGGCTACTGGACCTCTGGGTGAAGGGCCTGGAGGTGGATTGGAAGCGCCTTCATCCTCCGCGCGGGATGTCCCGGGTGTCTCTCCCGACCTATCCATTCGCCAGGGAGAAATACTGGAAAGCGGAAAACCGCGATTCCAAAGCCGGAAACGGGCAGGCCGCGATTCACCCCCTTGTCCATAGGAACATTTCCGATCTCGAGTCCCAACGGTACGAAACGGTTTTCTCCGGATCGGAATTCTTCCTGCGGGACCATCGGATCAAGCTGGACGATGCTCCCGCGGTCAAGACCCTCCCTGCGGCCGCTTACCTGGAAATGGCGGCCGCCGCGGCCAGGAACGCCCTGCCGGCAGGCTGGGAAGGCCGCCTGGAACTCTCCGACATCACCTGGAGCCATCCGATCACGGTGGAAGGGGAAACGCGGATCTACGTTTCCCTGTCGGCCGATGGTCCGGAGTCCCTGTCCTTCAAGGTCTATAGCGATAAAGGCGGCGAGGAATCGCCCCATTGCACCGGCCTGGTCGAACTGGGCAGCGAGGCTGCCTCCGCCAGCCTGGATATTGAACGCCTGGCCGGGGAGAGCGATGACGTTCTTGAACCGGAAGCGATCTATGGACGCTTCGAAGCCATGGGCATCCTGTATGGCCGGAGCTTCCGCCCCCTCAAGGGATATCGGGGTTCGCAAAGCTTCGGCATCGCCTCCCTGGCCCTGGACAAGAGCCTGGAAGCGGATGCGGACGGATTTTTCCTCCATCCGAGCCTCCTGGACGGAAGTCTGCAAGCCTGCATGGGCTTGATGGCTTCCCGAAGCGATGCGGATGTTCCCGGCATGCTACCCTTCCATCTGGACCGCCTGTCGATCCACTCGCCCTTCCAGCGGGAGATGACCGCTTTGGTCAAGTACCGGGAGGGAACCTGGGAGGTTGGCGGCGCGGCGATTCTCGACATCGATATCTGCGACAGCCAGGGCAAGGTCTGCGCCGAACTGAGAGGCTTCGCGGCCAAGACCCTTCCCTCGGCTCCGAAGACGGTAGGCACCCTTCTCGCGCATCCGGTGTGGAAGCCCTTCGAGCTCGCTCAAAGTGCCTCCGGGAGCGGCTCCCGCTCTCTCCTCTTCGGCTTCCCGGAAGCGATCGGCCGTGAAATCCAATCCCGGCTGGGTTCCGATCGCTGCGCCGTCCTTCCGCCGCCCTCGGAGGATTTGGCCGATTCGTATGAGCAGTTCGCGGCGGCCTGCTTCCGGGAGGTGCAGTCCTCCTTTATGGATCGTTCCCGCGCGGACAGGCATGTGCAAATCTGCATCCCGAATGGGCATGCCCATCTTCCCTATGCCGGCATCTCAGGCCTCTTGAAAACCGCCGGCCTGGAAGACCCCTCCTTCATCGGGCAGCTGGTCCTGCTGGACCTGGATTTCGATACGGCCGGCACCCGGCTCGCCGAAACTCTATCGCGGCTGGCTGCGACGGGTACGCCCGGGGTATTCCGCTGCCAGGGCGATACTCTGGAAATCGAGGGATGGATGGAGATCGATTCCGCGGAGGAGAGCCCCTCCCATCCGTTCCGGGATGGCGGCGTCTACCTGCTGACAGGGGGGATGGGCCGGCTCGGCCGGGTCTTCGCCCAGGAGATAGTCTGCAAGGCCAAGGACGCCCGGGTGATCCTGACCGGACGCGCCCCCATCACCCCGGAACAGGAGGCGTGGATCGCCGGCCAGAACCAGGGAAATACGCATTGCGAATACCGGCGATTGGAATTCACGGATCAGGCCACGGCGAACCGATTCATCCAGGACTTGCGGAACGACCATGGCCGGCTGGACGGAGTCCTGCATATCGCCGGCATGGTCTCGGATGATTTCCTGGTGAAGAAAAGCGAGGCGGAATTCCGCCGGGTCCTTCAGCCCAAGGTTTTCGGGACCCATTTCCTGGACCAGGCCACCAGGGAATTGCCACTGGACTTCTTCGCCCTGTTCTCCTCCATCGCCGGAGCCATCGGCAATCCGGGGCAGTCGGATTATGCGACCGCCAACGGGTTCATGGACCGGTTCGCAGAATACCGGAATGCCCTGGTCAGGCAAGGGCATCGCTCCGGCCGGACCCATTCCATCAATTGGCCGCTATGGGCGGACGGCGGCATGGGCGTGGACCAGGCCGCCATCGATATGATAGCCCGGACTGTGGGAATGCAGCCCATGGCATCGGAAACCGGATTGCAGGTTTTCGCCGCCTGCCTGGGAGACGACCGCGGCCAGACCGTGGTCGCCGAGGGAAACCGGGAGAAGCTCAGGAAAGCCCTGTTCGCGGAGCCCCGGAGACCCGGACACCCGCACACGCCCGTATCCAGGGCGGCCGCGTCGGAGTCGACCCCGGAAGGCAAGGGCTTGAAGGCGGCGGCCGAAGCCTTCCTGCAAGGGGAGTTCGGCGAGGTCTTGAAGATCCCCAAGGCGGAGCTGGATGCCAGGAGGCCGCTGGAAGCCTTCGGCATCGACTCCATTCTGGCCATGCGGCTGACCGCCAGGCTGGAGGAAAGCTTCGGACAATTGCCGAAGACCCTGTTCTTCGAATATCAGAGCATCGCCGACCTGGCGGCCTACTTCGCCGAACGGCACCCAGGGAAGTTCGCGGGCGGACAGGGCCCGGACTCCGGAAGGGCGGTGATTCCCGCGACGATATCCGCGCCTGCCTTCCCGGCTTTGAAGGCGCGGTTCCCAAGGGCCTCCCGGCGGGCACCCGACAGCGAGGGGATCGCCATAGTGGGAATCGCGGGAAGATACCCGAGGTCCCGCGACCTGGAGGAGTTCTGGCAGAACCTGCGGATGGGCAGGGATTGCGTCACGGAAATACCGGATGGCCGCTGGGAGGTCGAAGGCTTCTTCCATCCCGGGAAGAACCAGTCCGGCAGGAGCTATAGCAAATGGGGCGGCTTCATCCCGGACGTGGACAGGTTCGATGCGGGCTTCTTCAACATCTCCCCGAAGGAAGCCGAACTGATCGATCCCCAGGAAAGGCTCTTCCTCCAAACCGCCTGGGAAACCCTGGAGGAGGCCGGATACAGCAAGGCTTCGGTGTCCGGCCGGAATATCGGCGTCTATGTCGGCGCCATGTGGGGACAATACCAATTGCTGGGCTCCGAGGCGGTGATGAACGGTGGATCGGCCGTGACCTCCTCTTCCTATGCTTCCATCGCGAACCGCGTGTCCTACTTCTTCAACTGGACCGGGCCTAGCCTGGCCTTGGATACCATGTGCTCCTCCTCCTTGACCGCCATCCACCTGGCCTGCGAGGAGATCCGCAGGGGCGAGATCGAGGGTGCCATCGCGGGGGGCGTGAACGTCTCCATCCATCCCAACAAGTACCTCAACCTGAGCCAGGGCGGCTTCGTGGCCAGCGACGGGAAATGCCGGAGCTTCGGAAAGGGCGGGGACGGCTATGTCCCCGGGGAAGGCATCGGCGCCGTCTTCCTGAAGCCCCTGGCGGCGGCCCTGGCCGATGGAGATCATATCCATGCGGTCATCAAGTCCACCGCCATCAACCACGGCGGCAAGACCAATGGCTATACCGTTCCCAGCCCCAAGGCCCAGGCCAGCCTCATCCGGAAGGCCGTGGAAAAGGCCAATATCGATCCCCGGACCCTGGGGTATATCGAAGCCCATGGCACCGGCACCTCCTTGGGCGACCCTATCGAAATCACCGGCCTCACCCAGGCCCTGGGGGAATACAAGCTCGGGAAGCAAAGCTGTCCCGTCGGTTCGGTGAAGTCCAATATCGGCCACCTGGAATCGGCGGCGGGGATGGCGGCCTTGTCCAAGGTGGTGCTCCAGCTGAGGAACCTGGAATTGGTCCCGACCCTCCATGCAGATACCCTCAACCCGAATATCGACTTCGAAAATTCGCCTTTCTACGTCCAACGGGAAAATTCCGCCTGGACCGGAACGCGGGAAAACCCGCGCCGGGCCGCGATCAGCTCCTTCGGGGCCGGCGGTTCCAACGGCCATATCATCATCGAAGAGTACGTGGGACCCGCGCGCGCGGCCGCCCTGCCGACCGACCCGCCGGAACAGCCCTTCGTCTTCTCCGCGCGGGACGCGGAAAGCCTCGCCCAGGTGGTGGGCCGGCAGATCGGCTTCCTGGAAGCCAATCCCGACCTGTCCCCGCAGGACCTGGCCTATACCCTCCAGGTGGGCCGCACCGCCTTGCACGAGCGTCTTCTCGTCATCGCGGCCGGCATCGGGGATTTGATCGGCAAGCTGAAATCCTGGCAGGACGGGAAGACTGGCGATGAGGTTTTCCAGGGCCGCGTGAAAGATAGGCAAAGCGAGACCGGAGCCTTGCTTGCCGGGGAAGAAGGGGATCATTTCGTCCGGGATCTGCTCCTGAAGCGCAACTATCGGAAGCTCGCCAGCCTGTGGATCATGGGCGTGGCCGTGGATTGGACCGCCTTGTACGCCCAAGCACACGTGCGCCGCCTCGCCTTGCCCACCTATCCGTTCCGTCGCGACCGGTATTGGATCGAAACCACAGGCGCGTCCCAGCCGCCGCCCGCCAAGGCGGCCAAGTTCGAGCCCGAGCCGAGGGAAGACCGCAGCACCCTGCTGTTCACCTCCGCATTCGCCGAAAAGGCCCTTACGGCCGCCACTAAGAGCAAGCCGGCCGGGCCTGTCCTGGTGCTGGATGCTTCCGACAGGCTTTTCCGGGACCTGAGAGATCATTTCCAGGACCAGGCCCAGATCATGGTTGCCGGGACCCAGGACGAAAACGGTTATGCCGACCTCCTGGACCGGTTCCAGCAGGCCGGGACAGCGCCCCGCCTTATCGTCTACCGTCATGGGGAAGGCAGCACGGAGGCTCCATTCTTTTCCTTGTTCCATCTCTGCAAGGCCATGATGAACAGAAAATTGCCGGGCGCGCGCATCCTGTTCGTCCACTCCGACATCCAGGGCATCGAATCCGCCTACGCCAGGGCCACGGCGGGGTTCTTCCGGACCTTGGTCCAGGAATCGCCCAGGTTCCAAGGCAAGTGCGTCGGGATTCCCGAGACCCTGGGGAACGGGAGGCAACTGGCGGACATCGTATGGGATGAACTCCTGTCGGATGACTGGAGATCGGAGGAAATCCGCTATGCCGCGTCCCGGCCCGACGCCTCTCCGATTCGGCTGGCCAGCGTGCTGGCCCCGGCCCTAGGGGGGCAAGGCCATCTCCCCCTGAAGCATCAGGGCGTGTATCTCCTCACCGGCGGCCTGGGCGGCCTGGGCCTGATCTTCGCCAATTACCTGCTGGAGAATCTCCGGGCGCGCCTGGTCCTGATCGGCCGCTCCGAGCTCAAGCCGGAAAAGCGCGGAATCCTCGAGCGGATGAACGCATCCGGAGGACAAGCCATCTACCTGCAAGCCGAGGTCACCCGCGAGGAGGACGTGGTCCAGGCCGTCCGGACGGCCAAGGACAGGTTCGGCCGGATCGACGGCATCCTCCATGGCGCGGGGA
>CBILQL010000018.1:0-16844 GCA_966238865.1 uncultured bacterium | reverse complement strand
GGTGTAGTCGACGAGCACCTCGGTGGTCTTGAACTGGTAGAACGTCCCGCCGTTGTTGTCCGGGGGAGGGCCGCCCGATAGCACCTGGAAGTAATAGAGGGTGGCCGGGGAAAGGTCCTCCAGGGTGACGCGATGGAACATGGAGGGGATGCCCGCGTCGTCCGGGGACTTGCTTTGCCCCAGGCCCGTGGTGGTGCCGTAGTCCACCTGGCTGGAGTAGTAGCCGTTGCGGGTCCACCAGGTGACCAGGGCGGACTCGTGCGTTTCGTTGCACACCTTCACGTTGCTGTATTGCGCGGCCACGGTCGTTGCCTTGGTGGTGAACTTCCAGTACTCGCCGTTGTTGCGATCCTCCGTCGTGTTGCCGCGCACGTCCCGGCCGCGGAAATAGATATAGTAGGTGGTGCTCGGGGTGAGGCCGGCGATGTTGATCTGCTTGTCGCGCAGGAGCCCCTCGGCGGGCAGCGTCTGCAGCACCCTCCCGCCGGGCGCGTCCAGCAGGATGAGGGTGTCCCGGGAGATCTCGTCCGTTGACCAGGTGACGAGGGCGCTCCGCTCCTCGGGGAAGATGTTCACGTTGCGGAACTTCGGGCCCTCCTTGTCCGGCGGAAGGTCCTGGGCCAGCATCTGGGTGGAGGTGAGGAGCTGGGCCGAGAAGTCGATGCAGGTCTCGGAATTGGTGTACTGGTCCCACACGTCCACGAGCACGCCGCCGTTGGGCTTGGCCCCGCCCATGAGCGCGCCCAGGGGCGGCGTGTACTTGTAGGGGAAGCCGCCCGCGTTGTAGCCCTCCGGATTGGAGGCCCGATTGTGGGGGTGCTGGGTGTTCTTCTCCCCCGCCCCCACCACGAAGCTGATGTCCCACGGATTCATCCCCAGGAGATAGTTGAGGTTGTCCATGCCGATGTTGTAATAGGCGGGGTCGCGCGTCAGGTCCCAGTAGAAGAAGAGGCCCAGCACCGAGCCCATGTTGTAGCGGTTGAAGCCCCAGGCCATGCCGCTGAACATGTCATGGTAGGGCTGGGCGGCCTTGATCCACGGGGTGATGTTGGTGCCGTTGGAATTCTCGCTGATGAGGCGCCTGATAGCGTACAGGATATCGGCATTCAGGGAGTCGGCCACCGTCGGGGACAAGCCATAGGCCTGCGCTGTGGCGTGATTGCCGGTGATGAGCTTGGAGAGGCCATAGAGCACGTACACGAAGGTGTTCTCGTAATCGTTCACCCAGCCCCCGGGGTGGAAGGGGCGGTTGTTGTCGTAGGCCAGGATGCCGGTGGGGAAGTAGCCCTGGTTGTCCACTGCCGTGGGGCTGGTGCCGCGGGCGGGATCCTCCAGCAGATCCCGGCGGAAGCGAGGATCCTTGGTGGCGTACCACAGGGCGAAAGCCGCCAGGGCCTCGTCGTCGGCGGTGGGGCCGCCGCCCGGGTACAGTCCCAACTGGCCCTTGGTCACGCTCCCGCGCCGCGCCATCACGATCTTGTCGTAGATGTCGGTGGCCGCCTGCAGGCAAGTCTTGGCATAGGCCGCATCATAGGGCTCCCAGCCCCAGGCGAAGAAGGCCAGGGCGGCGGCGTACATGCCGGCCACGTTGGATCCGATGGTGTCGCGGACGGTCCGTGGAGGCCCGCCCTTGCGATGGGGCTGCGCGTCCTGGTGTTCCGGCACGTCCCAGTAGTCATGATCCTCCAGGTCGATGATCCCGTGGTACATGTCGCCCTTGGCGATGAGGCCCGTCTCCTTGCTCACCTGGTACAGCTTGAGGATGTAGTCCGCGCCCACCTTGGCCTCGTACAGGACATCCGGCACCCCGTCGGTGCCGAAGGGCAGGGTGTCTAAGTAGGACTTGCCGTAGAAGTCCTCGGCCTTCTCGGGCCAGAAGGCGTAGGTCATGGCCAGAACCGCGGCCGAATACCCCAGGGTCTCCCCCACCTTGATATGATCGCCGCAATCGTGCCAGCCGCCGGACAGGGCCCCGGAATATTTGGCGCCGAGGAAATCGCCGTCCTTCAGATGGCAATCCCCGTGCATCCAGCTGTCGGCCTTGCCGCAGCGCTGGGAGCCGAAGAACTTGAGGGCGGTCTCGAAGACGAAGTTGTAGATCTTGGGCTGGATCTGGAAATGGGACGAGGTGTCGCTCCCGCTGGTGAGCAGGTAGGTGCCCTCGATCTTGAGGCCCGAGAAATCCGCGCGGTAGAGATGGACCGAGGCCGCGGGCCGGCTCATGCTGTCGAGTGGCATGATGGAGCTGTAATAGTTCTTGATGATCATCGCACCTTCGACATTGGTGCCGACGTCCTTGAGGGGGCCGCTGAACACTTCCTTGCGGGTGGACGCGTCCAGCACCTTGAAGGTGAAGATGGCGGGATCGGCCACGAAGGCGGCCTTGTTGGGGTCGTCCGGCATGTAACCCACCTGGTTGAGGCGGATTTTCCGGATCTTGAGATTCAGGGAATCGTTCTTTAGACGCCCGCAACCTGCGCAGGTGCGATCGACATCCACCTGGGCGGAGACGGGCCCATCCGCCGCGGACAGGAGCAAGATCATCCCCGCAAGGGATGAATATCGGCTGATAAGGCGCATTCTATACCGCTCCCCGATCGACAAAATTCACCCCGGCCGCTCTCCCTGCCCCGCAATCGCGCGAAACGAATGGCATGGCGAAGCCCTGGGGACCCGCATGGCTGGGTTAGTTGCAGGACGGGGGGGAGGGGTTCCAAACCTGACCATTTTCATATTGGATCGTAATTTGGTCGCATGAAGCACCGCTATTTGTCCGAAGCAATCAAAAAAATGGCATTTCCGGCCATAAAATGGCCTTCGTGTCCGGGGTCAGACAAGCGGGAAAAACCACTTTCGCGAAACAACTGTTGAAGAAAAGGGGCGGTGGCGCCTATTGGAATTGGGATGAGACACAGTTTCGACGGGCTTGGACCAAGGATCCCAAGTCGTCCCTTCCGACCCCGGCTTCCGGGGACGTTCCGATCCCTGCCCGGCTTGGACGCTTGGATGCTTCAATTTGCCTGGACGTTTTCGTTTTCGGTCCGCTTTATAGGAAAACCATCCTCTCACTTCGCTTCATCGAAGAGGCAGCGAATCCCGAATTTTTCTTTTTTTGATCCAGGTACAACCTGTTCAATCCAAAGTAAGGCCTGGGGGCCAGACATAGGGTAGGAGATACGTAACCCAACGTATCTAGCCGTTCCGGATTCAATCTCAGCTGCGACCCAATACCACCCGAGCGTCTGATTCCCGGATTGATCCCAACCTATAAGTCCAAAACCCTTTTCGGCATTTGTTGCCCAATCTACCGGTAATCCCGGTGAGCTCATGACATCAACAAGATATTGCCATTCCGCCAGAGTGGGGAGGTGCCATCCCGCAGGGCAAACACCTTGCCGAAACCCGCTACTGGTCCCGAGCAAAGTGGTATCGAATTGCGAATCCACCCCCATGGCTGTGGACCAGGAATAGAGACGCAGCGTACATGTCGAGTCGGCACAAATGGATCCTGGAGCTTGGAATTTCAAATCCTGCCGCATCCAGGTCATGCCTTCGACGGTCAGGGTGCGATAAACCTGGCCATCCCGGGCATCCGTAATGGTTCCATAGGACATCGGCACCGGCTCAGGATCGAGGTCAAAGCAACCGACCAGGAGCAATCCCAAAAAACCGCATCCGAAACGAAAAACTGAGGCCCGAACCGCTGAGCCGGGTTGGCGCCTTCGAGCAAGGTCATCCATCGCGTCCCTCCTGCATGTTTGGGCTTCGGCCATTGAAGGGATCAATTCCTTGTAACGGTTCCGACCCGTTGCAAGCCGCCATTAATCCCTTGCCAAACCGATCCGTCTAGGCGGATTTCCAGTCCTCCCAAGGTCGAGAAGGTCTGGCCTTGAATAGTGACCGTTCCGTCCGCGGGTTCATCCTGGGCAAAAAACCGGGTGACACGCGAGCCCGATTTGAAGTATCGGACAAGGACTTGCGCCCTCGAGGAAATTCCGCCCAATTCCGGATCCGTGAACGACAAGTTTTGCGTCCCGGCATGGAATTCGGGGCCGTGCGTATTCGCGAAAACATTCCAACTGCCTCCAT
The DNA here is from genome assembly GCA_966238865.1 of uncultured bacterium. GTDB lineage: Bacteria > Fibrobacterota > Fibrobacteria > UBA11236 > UBA11236 > CBILQL01. The sequence continues at coordinate 12,755 of CBILQL010000018.1, read as the reverse complement.
CACGTCCTGCCATTTCGGCACAAGCGTAGGATCCAGAGACGAATGGGATGGAGCAGAGCGTGGAACCGCCTGGACTCGGGGCTGGATTCGTGGAAGTGTTGAAGGTTGTGATAAGGGACGAGTAGCCGTGAGACTGGTTAAAAAATCCACGGTACCGCGTCGGTAACACTGTCACTGGATTACCGCTGTTCTGGGGATACGTCACAGGCACTGGCGGCGTCGGCGACACGATTACGTTAGTGTTACCTACACCTGCGGCGCCTGAAATGACCCGTACGCGATCCATCGCTGCCGCGTTGGCAAAGTTGAAGGCTTCTTCCCCGTAAAAATGGTTCAATTGATCGATCATTACAAAGTGGCCATCCAGATAGTAAACGGATCTCCGATTTTTCAAATTGGACACGCAACCAAAGGGTGTGCATGTCTGCCAATCGTCGGTTACCCAGGAATGGGGCGCACCAGTGAAATCTTGGCATATCAAGGAAGGATCCTGCTGCCACATATCGAGGCAGGACTGGGCGGGACCCCCAACGTAGTTGAAATTTTGGTTTGCGACGAGCCCCCGGAGTTGCGGGAATGCGGGCAAGTCATTTACCACTTTTGTGATTGTGCTCGCCCCTCCCCCGGCGGAAATCTCCGTTTTGTCAACCTGGACATCAAAGAGCCCGGCCGCCATCCAACCCAGGTCATAGAGTGGGCTACCCCAGGCGGTCCAAGGGTTCACCCCATTTTCCAAATTGGAAATCGCGCTCATTACGTCGCTTAAATGGGTGGTGCCATTCCGATAGACCAAATCGCCGACCAATTCCCTAACCTGAATCGAACTATGCTGATGATGTCTAGCCGTTGCATCCCGCGCCGGAAACCCGCCGTATCCGGGATCCATGATGTAGGAATTGGCACCTCCGGTCCAGGAAATCGACCCATTATCCTGCTGATCATGCCCACGTCCATATTCAAGCATTTTCCCTGACTCGGAAACCATGGACATCGTCCATTGATTCCCATCGAGGCCGATCCCACCGACGATTCCGACACCGCCAACCTCACGCGCCTGTTCCGGCGCAGGCATGGGTCGCGAGTTCGCCGGCGCCATCGAGGGCAGGCACAAGAACTCCAAGGGGCTCACGGGGTCCCGGCCTTGATTGACGAACCGGGTATCAAGAGTCGGCGAAGCCAATTCGGCATAGCCGTGAAGGAATGGTACCTGATTTACTCCGTCATCCACTACGGCGACTTGTCCGTTCGACATCCGGATATTCAAGAGCCATTCGCCGGATTTGAGGTAATTGGCGGGGATATCCGATAAGGAAATCCAGCGTTCCCTATAGGCGATATTGAATAACGGCATCAAGGTTTGGTTGATGTAATCGAGGTACCCCGTTCCCTCCGCAAATCCACCATCGCTGTTCAGCCGGTCATTCAAAAACCCGGAAAGTTTTTTCAAGCGCGTCGAGCTGCTATTGCCCGCAAGCAGCTCCCAGAACCCCAAAGCGGCCTCGCCTTTGATCGGAATATTGTTTCCCTGCAAGATATCCCGGATAAATGCATGGTAAGAGGCGAGCTGGGCAACGAAAATCGACATATTGCCGAATTGGTCATTTTTCAAACCCTGATCCAGCCAAAACAGCGCATTCAGGGCGGCCAAATAGTCCACGGCGGACTGGTATGCCTGATCATATTGCTTCTGCCAATCTTGGCTCAACACCAAATCGCCAAGATGATTCGCGCTGGAAGCGCAATTCGCCGCGCCGATCGGGGACAGGTCCGTGAGCAACTCGGGGTACCCGAACAATTCCCTACAAGCAGTCGTTCCTCCGCCGGACGATTTCGTCAAGTCAGAAATAATTTTTCCGGCCTTGGTCACGGATTCGTATAAAAATTCGGGGACGTTGCCGACGGCCAGACACGCCTTCATGGTTTTCGCGACTCGGTTGGTAATTTCCGCCCAGGCAAAGGCGAATGGCAACACATCCTTGATCTGATAGGTAACGCCATTATTATCCGTGATGGTTTGCCCACTTCTGGAGAACCGGGGGGTGATTTGAAGCTGAACCAGGATTTGGTTCGCTAAAAGCAAGTTTGCATTGCTCCTTGCGGCTTGAAACTTTTCGTTCTCCGACATTGTTTCCAAAATCAGGGTTAAATTATTTTTGCGGGTGCCGTTCGGATTCGTTTCAAACATGAGATTTTTCACAGAATTAACACCATTTGTCCAGCCGGTTGTTTGGCGAATGCTCGGCGAAGCGTTTGCCGGGAAATATTGACCGAGATTCCCTTGGTTCCTTGTTACGATATCCGAATTGCTGTTCCCCTCTACTGCAGATCGAACAAACGAAAGCGGAGTGGCGACCACGGTATTGACGACCGGGCCGATGAGGTACTTGCATGACAAGCCGGTGACGAAGTGATATACATCGGCAAGTCCATCCTTGACCGCCCCGATTAATTTCCCAGCCCCGACGACGACCCTTACAGTGCCGTTCCCAATCCTTCCCGCAATCCGTTTCGTGGCCTTCCACCAGCTGAATGAGTTCGTCTGCAAATACGCGTATCCGTTCCTGATGCTGTCGATTTGGACGGATTTCCACGTGCCACTCAACGAGTCGTAATGGCGAATCGCGAAAATCGAATCCATTTCGGCCGCTCCCAGCCCTCGCAATTCAACGGGTACCGGAATGGCGATTTTTACCGTCGCCCCGGAGCGTATGTTTCCGTGGATCTTCCAGGTCGTCAACCCCTGGTATCCGGGATCGACATTCACCTCGGCCGGCGCGATGTCGCACCTCACATAGGTTGGCGCCATCCCATCCGTAAAATCACTTTGCTTGAATTCAAGGTTCAAGTCGTCCAACCCATTGCTATTTTCGGAAAATTTGTATTTCAAAAACAATTTCCCTTTCGCGCTCGTCTGCACTTTGTTTATAGGCGCTTCCTTTGGCGGGCGATTCACCGCCCACCATTTTATCCTTACGCTTCTCTGCGACGGAAAGCTGATTGCCAAGGGAATGGTATCCTCATAGCCCGGATCAATCTCTATTTCCTTGTAATACCCGGATAGGGTAACGGAATATCCTCCAAGCGTCACCGTGCCGGATAATTCTCCGCTGCCGACGGGAGAAACCGAAAATAAGAGCGCGTTGTGCTTCCAGGTCGGCCGACCCTTGAGCCAAACATTGGTCGACGCAGTCGTGATGACCGTATCCTGATTGAACTTCGGGTAAACAGTGGATGATGCAGGAGGCGGGTCCTGGGGAGGAGCAGGCGATGGCGGAACCGCTCCGGACGAAACCGCCCACCAAGTCGCCCAAAAGGAAGTCGAGCCGCCAAGCCTTTCAAAAAAGACTTTTTGGGATTGCTCCATCGGTCGCGGGATCGAAAACTGAACCGTCCACCCGGTATGCGTTCTCACAGCGCCATCCGCTTGGGTCCTGATATTCAGCGGCTCTGAGCTTGTGGAATTGAATTGCACCACGACGGAGTCCCATTGCCAATCCGTCGGGAAGCCGGATATGGACAAGGTGTCGAGGGTGCTGAAGGCGCCCTGCGCCCTTGAATTCACGCCTTGCAAAGTGAACGTTGAGGATTCCACAACTCGACAAAAAGGCGACAATAGGAATAAGAGACCAAGCATCAACTTCTTCATTGACATGACTTTCTTGAACGGGTGCTATTATCAAAAAAAACCAGGTGACGGAAAAGATAATGATTAGTCCTGAAAATCCAACCCACATTACCAGGGACCCTCGCTTCGATTTCCTGATTTAGGACCCGTAAGAAATTAACTGCGCGTTTTACTTCGCTTCGAGCGGGAAAAAAATCTTATAGTTCCATGCCCGTGGAAATCGTCCATTTCGATGCGCAGGTCCGCCATTTGCTTTTTCGTGATCTTCTCACCCTTGGGGTATCGCCCCCGATCGAGTTCGCAGCGCACCTGAAGGCCCGACTTCGTCCGTGTTCCGGCAATCAGGTTCACGATGACGGCCAAGCTTGTCAGAGGACGGCCTCGCCAGTTCTGGCTGATGAAGGAAAACAGGCGGTGCTCGATTTTATTCCACTTGCTGGTTCCCGGCGGCAAGCGGCGCACAAGGATCGTAAGCCCGTACTCATCCGCCAGCTTTTGCAACTCCCACTTCCATCTACGGGTGCGCGCTCCGTTGCTCCCTCCAGAATCCGCCGCGATCAGCAATGACCGGGCTTTGGGATACGCCCGGCGGCCCATTGTCTTCCACCATCTCCGGATGCTCTCGACCGCGAACGTGGCCGCGTCATGGTCAATCCCCACGTTGACCCATCCTTCGTCCCGGGTCAGGTCGTACACCCCGTAGGGAATGGCCATGCCCTTGCTGCGAATCAGGAAGTCATGGACCTTCACCCGTCGGGGATCCCCCTCGGGACGCCATTCCCTGCCCCCATCCTTGAAAGTTCCTACGAGTTCCTTTTTCTTGGTATCTACGGAAAAGACCGGCTGTCCGTTCGCTTGGTGCCGACCCACTTCCTTGTAAATGAACTCGAACTGGGCATTCCGGTCAGGATGCTGATGCCCTTCCTGAGTCTTCTGATTCGCCTGAAGGCTATACCCTGCCTGGCAAAGCAGCACACCCACCGTCGCATGGCTGACCGTGTGCCCCATCGATTAGAGGGCATCCGCCAAAGTGCGAAGGCTTTTGAGAGTCCAGTGTAGCGGAGATTCCGGATCGCCACGCACAACCGGCTCGACCAGCGATTCCAGATCGGAGAGCAGCCGGGCGTCCTCCTCCACCAAGCGTTTCCGGCCGCCGCCCGGTCTCCGGACCTTTTCAGGGTCCATGCGGCGTCGCGGCGTCCGCAACTCCCTGAGGCCCGCCGGATAGTGGATTCGGAGATTCCCGAAGCCAGGGCGACACGCACCACTCCGCCATGGTCTAAGGCCTTGGCTTCGGCGGCTACCTGCCAATCGCCGAGCCCGTTCGTTCAGGGACGGGAGAAATGACGCGAATTTATGCTTGAGAGGATCGATCGGGGAAGGGTAACCCAAAACCACGATCCAGTCAATTAATTATTTACAGGCCCTAAGCCGGTAGAGGTCATGCGAATGGCATGCAGGTCGCCTTTCAGGCGACTGCTCTCTCTACCTCCTTCTTGACATACCCGAAAGCGATTCGCTCCTGCTCCAAGCGTACGCGGACACCCAAGCCATCAGAAATCAATTCCCGGTACAATTCCTGCTCAGGCACAGTGAGCCTTTCCAGGCTTTTCCTCGCCGCAACCGGTTCTTCGACCCATTGATTGCGATGCGCCAGCAGGGTTTCCCGGTCCATGAGCAACGAGCGCGCATCCGGCAGAATCCTTCGAAGTCGATCCAGGATCGCGAAGCCGTGGGTGTCGATATCTCCCCAATAGTGGACGGACTTCTCCGCCAACCAGGGTATTTCCTCCAGGGTTTCTGCGCCATAACCTAGGCCGAACAGCACGATGCTCCGGGGGAGCGGAGGAAATGCCAGGCCGTTGATCTCGTTCTCGGTGATGAATACGTGGTCAACGGGAATGGACAACCGGGCGATTTGATCCACAGGTGCCGAAATATCGGTCAGACCCGTTATGGCCAGGCTCCCATCCAGAATCCGGAATCGGATCAAGGTCGGTTTGGGCCGCAAACCGAAACGGGAATCGAAATCGGGAAGCGCCCCGGGCCCGGTGCCGGCAGATTCCTCCGAAGCCAAGGCATCCAGGATCTCCCGTATCAGTCCCTTCCTGTTTTCAATGAACTTCGTGTCCACTCCCGGAATATCCACCTGGCGCATATAGAGGCCGGATCCGGGATTCTCGCGAAACCATTCCACCACGGCCAGTATCTTCTCCCAGGCCGCGGCATGCTCCAGGAGCTTGTGCGGCCTCCGGGAGATCCAGGCGTCCAACCTTGGGAACCGCTCCAGCGAGCGGCGCACCATCCGCCGGAACCGATCGGCGTCCTCCCATTTCCCGATCAGCCTGAGCGCATCCTCTTCGGAGGGGAGAGACACGGCAACCGCGATGCGGTTCCGGCCGATCTGCCGATGGAGGATTTCCTTCCATTCAATCTCGTATCCGAATCCCCGCGTCGATCGACTGCCGGCTTCCAACTCCTTGTGCCAATCCAGGGCCTCCGAAAAGCGGTGCAGCAAGGACCCGGAATCGGGATGACGGAGCGGAATACGCATCGGAAAAAGCGATTCCCCGCCCAGCAAGGAACCGGGCAACGACCCATCGTCCCAACGCCTGCGGATCCGGTCCGCGATGTCCCGCGGGGTGGTCCAGGCTGTCATCGCGGCCGGGCCTCGGCCTTCTCCTTGCGGTATTCCTCGATCGTCAGGTTCCGCAGGAAGGAGTTCCGGCCGGCCTCGTTGTGCACGAACCCCACGGCGGATACGAAAGGCTCGATGATGTGGATCTTCTGGAGCGGTGTCACGATGAGCAGTTGAAGCCCCAACCGCCGGAACAATTCCAACCCATATCGGGCCGAATCGTCCGAACCGCGTCCGAAGGCCTCGTCGATCACCACGAAGCGGAAGGTCCGCGAGGGACCTGAGGCGGACCCGATTCCGAACTGGTAGGCGAGGCTGGCCGCCAGGATGGTATAGGCCAGCTTTTCCTTCTGCCCGCCCGACTTTCCCCCGGAGTCGGAATAATGCTCGTGCTCGGCTCCGGTCTCCCGCCAGCGTTCCGATGCCGAGAATCCGAACCAGTTCCGCACGTCGGTGGTCTTCTCCATCCATCTCCGGTCGGCTTCGGCGCTGCCTTCCCTGCCCCGGAACCGATCGATGATGTTTTTGACCTGCATGAATTTCGTGTCGGAATAGGCGTCGTTTTCCGATCCCGTGAAGGCGCCCTCGGTGCAGGCGCGCAGCTCCCGCTGGAAATCCCGCACCTGCGCGTCATCGGTCGGATTCGCTTCCAGGAGGATGAAGGTGCCCGGATTGTAATCGATGCCCCGCAACGACTCGTTGATCTGGGCGATCCGCTCCTGGATGGTCTGGCTTTCCACTTTCAATCGGGATTGGAACCGGGCGATTTCCCGGATGGTGTTCTCGTTCAGGAGCCGCTTGAAATTCTCCTCGAAACGGGGAAGGTCGTCCGCCTGGAGCCGCCCCAGCATCCTTTCGAAGTCGGGCGCGGATTCCAGCCGGGCGTCCACTTCGCGAGTCTCTCCCGGATAGTCGTTCCGGTAGGAAGTCATCGCGGCGATGATCCTCTCCGCCTGCCGCTCCAGGCGCTTGTTTTCCGCGTCAATCCGGTCCTGGATCCATCCCCGCAGGGACCTTTCCTTGTTGTCGCTGGATTCCAGCGTGAGCGGCGAGTCGCCCAAAGCTTCGGCGCGGTATTTTTCGATCGCGGGAAAGACATCCGTTTTCACCTCTTCCGGCGTTGTCTCCAGCGTGACGGCGCATTCCCGGGCCGCCGCCTGGGCATCCTCCTGCTTTTTCCGGTTCTCGCCCAGCCTGCCATTGACCTCGGCCGATTCGGACAGCGCCTTCTCGATTGCCGCTTCGGTATCGGCCAGCTGGGATTCCAGGGTTCGGAGCACGTCGGAAGCAGCCTCCAGCTCCCGTTTTTCCCGCTCCATCCGCTCGATGTCGGCAGCGACCGGTTTCCAATCCATTTCCTGGAAGCTTGTGTAGAAAAGCAATTCCTGGAGATTTTCCAGCAATTGCTTCGCTCTCTTCAATTCCTCTTCCAGGGCGGCGATGTCCCCGGCGAGATCCGCCATCCGCTGTTGCGATTCCTTGGCCTGCTTGTCCAGGGCGGCAATCTTCGCTTCGTTGGACCACCCAAGCACGTAATTGGACCGATCGTCGATACGCTGCCGATCGTCCTTTTCGTGGCGCTCGCCCCCCTGCTTTATCTGGCCGGCCCGCGTCAAAGCCTTGGTTTCACGCCGGAACTCTTCCAGGGATCCGCAGCAGACGTAATCGAAGCGTCGCGCGACCTCGCCTTCGATCCAGTCATAGAACGGGGAGTCCGCCTTCAAGGCGATCTTATGGATCAAGGCCCCGCGGGACGCGGGATCACGGGCGGGCTTCGGCTCGCGCACCCGGAAATACACCAGGCGATGGCCGAGATGGGTGCGTTCCACCCATTCCGCGACCTGCTCATACTGCCGATCCGCGACCAGGAGGGAAAGGCCGAATCCGCGCATCACCCTTTCGATTGCGCCCTCCCAATCCTTCTCCCCGTCACGGACCTGGATCAGCTCCCCGGCGAAAGGAAGCGCCTCTTCGGGCAGGCCGAGCGCCCGACAGAGGTCCGCGCGCACAGCCAGCTCCCGAACAGGGATGTTGGAGCGCCGTCTGCGCAAGGACGCCAGTTCCGCCTGCAAGTCATCATGTTTTTGCTTGAGACCCCTGAATTCGAATCCGATCTCGGTTTTCCGGTTCTGTGCCTCTGCCTGCCGGGTTTCGGCGCTCTCCCGCAGGACCTGCGCCCCCGAGCGGTTCACGATGAAAACATCCTCGTTCGCGGCCAACGGAAGGCCCACGGCCTGGGCGATTTCGTCGTAGCGCTCCGCCTTCTTCCTCCGTTCGTCCCTGCTCCTCCGGGCGGCGGCGATTTCCTCCCGCAGCCGCTCCAGACGATCGCCTCCGTTCTCGGCGATGGCCCGCTTGAGCCCGTCCCGCTTGGCGTTCAGCTCCCGGCGATGCTCTTCGAGCCCGGCGCTTCGGGCCGAAAGCCGCGTGCGCTCGATTTCCAGGTTCTCCAGGCGCCGTTCCAGCAGGCCGGATTTCATCCAGGCGAACCAGGACGGCAAGGCCTCGCGGCATGCCCGCAAGGAACCGATATGGGCGGAGGTCTCCCGGTGCTTATGGCAATCCTCCACCATGGGTTTGAGCTTCGCGATCTGCGCCTTGGCCGTGAGAACCGCTTCATGGGCCCGGCGCAAATCGTCGAAATGGTTGATCAGACCCTGGATCAGCGGTTCCACCGGAAACGCTTCCAGCATGTGCTCGCGGACGAACGCCGTCAGGTCCCCCACCGATTTCATCGACACGGTCTGGTTGAAAAGCTCCAGGGCCTGCTCGTTGGCGATTCCGAACCGTCGCCGGAAGGAGGCGGCATAGTGGGTGAACTGGTCGTGCAGCTCGATGCGTTCCGTGCGGCGCAACCGCTTCTTCAAGTCCTGGATATCCTTGCAGAACCCGGCGAAATCCGTGGCGATGGAAAGCGGCGCGTCCGCCACCACGAAGAAGCGCGCGGGCTGGTACTCTCCCTTGAGCCAGAAGACCTGGGCCAGGGTGACATGCTGGGCGAACCCTTCATTGTGGAAGCGTCCGAGAACGACTGTATAGCTGTTGGCGTCGCGGCGGGTCATCGGCTTGGCGGCCGATGACCCGTCTTCCCGCGCGGTCTTGTAATTGCCCAGCACGTAGGACCTCAGGCTCCGCTCGCTCTTTTCCGCGCCTGCCGCCTTGTTGAAGACGATGCGGTTCGCCGGGACCAGCAAGGTGGTGGTGGCGTCGACGAAGGTCGATTTGCCCGATCCGATATCGCCCGTAAGCAGGGCGTTCTCCCCGCGCAAATCCAGGGACCAGACACGGCCGTGGAAGGTGCCCCAATTATAGACCTCGAGCCGCTCCAGGCGGAATCCCGCCTTCGTGGCCGAGGAGAAATCCAGGAAGGGTTCGGTCGGGGAAGATTGCAGGCTCATTCCTTGTCTTCTCCCCCCGCTTCCGGCGATCCCTTACCCAAGGCGTATTGCCGGTATTCGGACAGCTTGCTTTCCAACCCCTGGAGCCATTCGGCATCGATGAACGCCTTCAGGACCCGGCTGACTTCGTATTGATCCTCGCTGCGGCGCAGCCGGCGCAGGAATCCCATCTCCACGATTTTCTCGATCTGGCCCTCGATGCGCTCCTGAAGGCGCGCGGCATTCGGGATTTCGACATGGAATTGGCGCACCAGATCGACAATCTGCTCGCGGCCGAGGATGAGCCGGGTATCGCCGCCGCGGGCGTCGGTCTCGAGCATGCGCTTGCGCAAAAGGGCCAGGAGCAGGCTGATGGGATAGCTCAAGGGCCGTCTCTGGATCAGCCGGGGCAAAGCCGGCTCGCCCTCCCGGGCCGGCTTCTGCTTCACGAAGGCGAAGCCCTCGCCTTCATCGAGCATCAATTCCAGGCCCAATACGGACAGGTACTCGCGGACCTGGATTTGGAGCAGGAGCAGCGCCTGCCACAGCGAAGGCTCATCCTCGGCCTGCAATACCCCTTTGAACAGGGAAATCAGGACATGGGAAAGGTTTTGCGCCGATGCGTTTTCCATGGGGCCTCGGCTCAGCGGGTGAAAATCACCATGGGCAGGACCGCCCGGCGGTCGGCGCCGAATCGATCGGTCCAGCGCAGCTCCTGCCGTCCCGACTCGTCGATGACGGATTTTCCATCCTCGGCGGCCAGGGCCAGATAGGCGATGAGTTCGGAAAGCCCTTGCTCCAGGGGGTAGGCCCCGATCAATTCTTCGAGGGAAATCTGGTCGCGGGATTGCAACGCCTTCCGCAACCGCGCCTTCAATCGTTCCTTGTCCACGTATTCCTGCCGGAAGAGGGAGTCGCTGGCGATATCCTGCTGCCCTGGCAGCACGGGTGTATCGGCGATTTCGGGATTCACCGGCGGCGAGAACAGGGGCCGGCCGAGGAAATTCTCCAGGTCCGGGGCGCAATCATCCACTTCGAGGATGTCTCCGCGCGGGGGCTCGGCTCGCAGGGCGATGGCGTGCTGTTCGATGTTCCGGATGATTTGCGTGATCCTGCGGTTTTCCATCAGGCTGCGATCATCCAGATAGCGCCGCAATTGTTCCGACAGCCGGGCCACCGTCCGCTGGGCGCTTTCCCCCGCTTGCAGCCAATCGTAGTGGATACGGAGCAGGCGGCGATCCGGCTCCGCAGCCGCGATTGCGGACAGGCGGAACACCGATTCCAGCAAGGCCGACAATTCGTCCTGGCGCGCCGAGGACATGAGGAAATCCCAGAAGGCCCGGAAACTCCTTCCCTGATCCGTTTCATGGATGGCATCGTGGGCGCCGAACACGTCTTCCAGAAGGGCGCCTTTGGCGCCGTCCCAGGTGGCGATCCTGTCGCGCACGCTCCGATCCAGATCCCGGAAATTCTGCTCCACTTCCCGGAAGTCGGAGAGCAGGCCGCGCGCGGTGGCCGCCATCAGCTGGAACCGCTCCCGGAGGGCGGTGTCATCGAGCAAATCGATGCGACCTTCGCGGATTTTGGCGATTTCCTCGTCAATGCGGGCGCGCCGCTTTTCCAGCTCGACGATGCGCGCCTCCGGATCGGTTTCCGAGCCTTCCGCCATCTGCCGGAGCAGATCGAAGACGGACTGGAGCCGGGATTCGGTTCCCACGAACGCTCGCTTTCCCAGGCTCTGCACCCATTCGATGGCCTTCTCGGCGGAGGAGGCCAGATCGAAATGCGGCTCATCCTCCCCGGGCGGATAGTACTTGCGCAGCCACCCCTTGCCTTCGGAAGCCCATTCCTCCAGGTATTCCCTCGGCATCCGCGGAAAACGATCGCCGCCGGGTTTTTCGGCGAGGCGATACAGGTAATCCTCCAGCCTGGAAACCAGATCCTGTTCCGGGATGGAGCGGAGATTCGGCTCGAGGAAGGTGCGATGCAGGAAGCTGATGATGAACGGGGCATGGTCCGCGTAGAGCAGCCGCCAGGCGGGGTTTATCTTTCGCAGGGTTTCCAGGGTTCCGAAGTCGAGGCCCGAATCCTTCACCCCTGGAAAAGTACTCCCTCGGATATCACTCCACCAGGAGCGTTCTTGAGGTGGCCTTATCACCGGCCCGCACCCTGAACAGGTACAATCCCGGAGTGACCCTGGAACCCGCGTGGCTTCGGCCGTCCCAGCGGATGGTATTCTGGTTCCAGTCGTCGGATACGGAGGAAAGGCTCCGGATTCTCTTCCCGGTGGTGGAAAAGATCTCCAGGAAAGTCCCGGTTCCGGCGGCGGAGTAGGTGGTCACTACCATCGGGTGGCCGTCGCTTTTGGAGAAGGCGAATGGCGATCCGAAATGGCTGCGGATGGGCCGTTTGATCCCGACGCCCTCCCTGGGCACCTGCAAATGCAGGTAGGCGCCGTATTTTCCCCCGGCCATCACATCCATGAACCCGTCGCCGTTGACGTCCGCGTACGCGATGGAGACTCCGATTCCCGACTTGTTGTCGATGAGATGGGGAGTGTAGCTGGCCGTTCCGTTGGCCCCCCGCTTCAGCTGGAACCAGTAAATCACCGGGTCCCCCTTCGCATCCGGATCCTGGTTGCCCGAACCGTGCACCATCCAGCGTTTGCCGGCCAGGATGTCCAGCAGGCCGTCGCCGTCGATGTCGGCGAGGGAAACCCCGTGGGGCTGCGAGAACGCGGCCCCGTAGGTCGCGGTCTCCTGGTTGGTCCCCATGATGGTATGCTTCTCGAAGGTGATGCCGCCTTTCCCGTCGTCCTTGTTCTCGAACCATGCCAGCCCCCAGCCATGGGCGTTCATGGCCGTAATCACGTCATTCCGCCCGTCCCCGTTCACGTCGTAGGCATAGAGCTGGGAAGGGCCTTGGGAGCAGCCGGTTATCGGGGCGACGAAATTGAAGGGATGGAAGGTCCATTCCGGATCCCCGGCCAGGGAGGCGGGCTGCTCGTGCCAGCCGTCCTTGATGATCAGGTCGGTGCGCCCGTCGCCGTTCACGTCCCCGGCCCCCGTGCCATGGGTGTTCGCGCAGGGCTGCGAGGAAATCCTGTGGAACGTCC
>CBILQL010000017.1:0-16986 GCA_966238865.1 uncultured bacterium | reverse complement strand
GACTCCTTGAACGACAACGCAGCCCTTGGGCTCCGCAGCCGGCCGCAGCAGAAGGAGGTATTCAGACAGACCCTAGGCCGGCGTCGCCCGGAATGACGAAAAGGCGAAGGGAAGACCCTTCGCCTCGGCATCGTTCTGAATCGGGCTATCGAACTAGCGGCGACCGCGGCCGCCGCCGCCGTATCCGCCGCCGCCGTAACCGCCACCACCGTATCCGCCGCCCCCGCCGCCCCGCTGTTCGCGTTCCTGGGCTTCGTTGACCTTGATCTGGCGGCCGTCGAGCTCCTTGCCGTTGAGCTGCTGGATGGCCGCCTGCGCGGCCTGATCCGAACCCATGGTCACGAAGGCGAAGCCGCGGGGCTGGCCGGTTTCGCGATCCATCGGCATGCCGACTTCCCGGACTTCACCGGCAACCGCGAACGCCTGTTCGAGAGATTCACGAGTAGTATTGTATGAGAGATTTCCGACGTATAGGCGATTACCCACGGTCCGTGCTTTCTATGCTTCCAATTGATCTGTTTTCGGGAGGCCGAAGACCGGCCTTTCGATGAAGCTATCCCATATGATAGGAAATTCGGCGGCGGATTGCGGGTTCCGGCCGGAATCGTGACAAATTTTTACGTTCTCCTGCCGTTTCAGGCCAGTTTACACCTCGTAGGTCGGCGTCGCCTGGTAGGATTCCATCCTGCAGGCGCCGGCCGATTCGTCGGCGACCGACTCCGGGTTCATGCTCGTGAGGATTTTGAAGACGTCATCCTCGTCCCGGCGCTCCAGGTTCTCCGTGGCCACGTAGATGGACTGCTGCAGATGGTGGTTTCTGGGGTCCATATAGGCGTCATGCTGCTGCATCCGGTCGCGCGCGGGGATGCGCAGCTTCTCCAGCTCCTTGATGACCGCGATGTTGTTGACCGTGCCCGCCCGCTCGACGGCGCTGAGGAGCTCGCGCGTGGCCATGTAGCCGTTGTAATACACGTTCCCCGGGACCCGGATGCGCTCTTTGGGATAGGCGGCCTGGTACTTGCGGACGAACTCCGCCACCCCGGGAAGATCGAACTTGTGGTACCAGCAGGTGGCGAACGTCCCGAAGATGCTGCCTCTGGGCAGGCCGTAGATGTCCGGCCAATCCTGCTGGTTGAAGATCCAGGCGGGCTTGTCCTTCAGGCCGAAATGGGCGACCTGGGCCCTCAGGGCCTTCAGGTGCTCGCCGCAGAACGCGGCCGCGACGACGTCGGGCTTCAGCTGGATGATCTTCTTGAGGTAGGAGGTGAAATCGACGGCCTCCTCCGGGACCATCAGCTCGCCGATGATCCGGGAGCCCCCCGCTTCCGCGACCTGGCGGACGGCGCGGTTGACCTGGATGCCCCACTCGTAATCGCTGGTGAGCAGCACCCACTTCTTCCCCGCGTTGGCGAGGGAGCTCTTGACGATGGCGCGCGCGAAATTGTTCCCGTTCCCGTCCCAGACGAACTTGACGCGGTGGCAGTTGGCGCCGGTCTCGCTGGGGGAGCTCGAGTTGGTGTCCAGGTAGATGGTGCCGTATTTCTGCGCGACCTTGGCGATGGCGTCCGACACCCCGGAGCTGAGGGCCCCGAGCAGGAAGTTGCATTCGTTGCGCATGATCAGCTTGTCCGCCACGCGGGCCCCGGTCGCGGGCTTGTTCTCGATGTCCTGGTGGATCCATTGGATCTTCCGTCCCAGCACGCCGCCCTTCTCGTTGAACTCGGCGATGGCCATGCGGATTCCCAGCATCTCGCTGGCCCCGCTGCTCGCGTACTGCCCGCTCGCGTCGGTGGTGATGCCGAGGGTGATGGGCTTGTCCCGGACGGAGGCGTACACGCGGTTGAACTGCCAGGGGCCGAAAAAGGCGGCCCCCAGGCCCGCACCCGCCAGGCGCAAGGAATTCTTACAGAAATCACGTCTGGTCAGCTCCCAGTTCCGGTCCTTCATCGCCACCTCCAGGACCCAATTTATTAATTTCAAGCATGTTGGGATGAAAGGCTATTATCCGGGTCAAAGTGCATTACCTCGTCCCTCTCCTCCTTTTTGCGGCCCCGCTGCTGTCTTCCGGTGTCGTGGATGAGGCGACAACCCTCACGGATGAAAGGGTGGTCGCCAATCTGGGAAAGGTCGCGGATATCCTGGTGGATTCCACCGGCGGATTGAACATCCACCAGATCTCCTCCCCGGAATATTCCGGGAAATTCCGCCCCAGCGGCGAGAAGTTCCCGAATCTCGGATATACCCGCTCCGCCGTGTGGGTACGTATCAAGGTCAAGAATCTCACCTTTACCGACGCCTGGGTGCTCCGGGCCGCCCATCCCGACATGGACAACGTGGAGCTCTATGTCGAGGCGGACTCGAACTGGGTGGTCGAGGAATTGGGCCAGGCGCTGCCCTTCTATTCGCGGAAAATCACCAGCCGCGATCTCGTCTTCCTGCTCTCCCTGCCCTTCGGAAAGGACAACACCTTCTTCGTCCGGTACCAGAACGGGACGGGGATTTCCATCCCCCTCAGCCTCTATTCCTTCCAGCAATACCAGACCTATGCCCAGGAGGAGCAGCTGGCATTCGGGATTTTCTTCGGGTTCATGCTGGTCCTTTCGCTGTACAACCTGATCCTCTACGCCAAGGTCCGGGAGCCGGGATACCTGCATTACTTCCTGTACATCACGGGATACGGGCTGTTCCAATTCAGCCTGTACGGACTGGCCCATCAATACCTGTGGCCGGAGAGGACCTGGTGGGCCAACCACAACGCGCCCTTCTTCCTGGCGTTCGCCTTCTCCTGCCGGATCCTCTTCACCATGTCCGTCCTCGGCAGCCGGGAGAACGCGCCGCGCCTTCACAAGGTGCTCGCGAGCCTGCTGGCCGGCCCGGCCCTCTTCGCCGCCTACCACGGCGCGTCGGCGCTGGGACTCCTGCCCTCCGCCCTGGTCCTGGATACCGGGGCATCCCTGGGGGTCGCGGCGCTCTATTTCACCGTCTTCTCCGCCGTCGTCACCCTGATCAACGTCCGCTGCCTGGGAAAGAAGGTCCCGGCCGCCAAGTCCTTCCTGGTCGCCTGGATTTTTATGGCGTCGGGATTGATCGTGTACGCCTTGAAGTCCCTCGGCGCCCTGCCCTCGAACCTCTTCACGGAGTACAGCATCCTGCTCGGGTCCGTGGGGGAGATGTGCCTCCTGTTCATCAGCCTGGGGGAAAGCATCCAGGCGATCAAGTCCGAGGCGCAGGAGAAGCACCGGCGCCAGCAGGCGGCCATCCACGCCTACCAGGAGGAGCAGATCCGGTCGATGCGGCTGGAGCTCGAGCTGATCAAGGCCAACATCCATCCCCATTTCATGCTCAATTCGATCAACGCGGCGACCATGTGGATCCGCGAGGACCCCGCGACGGCGGAGAGGTTGCTGCATGCCCTGGCGAGGGAGCTGAAGCAGCTTCTCAAGATTGTCGGCGAGAAGGTGATACCCATCGACGAGGAAATCGGGATCTGCCGGCTCCACCTGGAGGTGATGAGCCTCCGTCACGACAAGCGCTTCGCCCTGGAGCTCGAGGGCATCAAGGACGGCGAGAAGATCCCGCCCATGGTCTTCCATACCCTGGTGGAGAACGGCCTCACCCATGGATATGCCGGCAAGGAGGCGGGGGTGTTCATCCTGAGCCGGAACGAACTGGAGGGCAAGGTCTGCTATACCCTGTACAATGACGGCGCGTCCGGGGAGAAAAGCGCCGAATCCAGCGGTCTCGGCCTGAAATACGTGCGCGCCCGCCTGGAAGAGGCCTATGGCCGGAAATGGCAGCTGGACTCGCGCGCCGTCGACGGCGGCTGGGCCGTGACCATCGCCATCGAGAAGGAGATGGAAACCGAATGCGCATACTGATCGTGGAAGACGAAAAAGTGGCCGCCCGCGGGCTGCAACGCATGGTGCAGGACATCCTGGGCAAGGAGATCGGCTGGATCGGCTGGGAGGCCTCCCTGGACGCGTCCAAGCTCGCCCTGTCCGAGAATCCCATCGACATCCTGTTCCTGGACCTGAACCTCAACGGGGAGAACGGGTTCGAGCTGCTCCAGGGGGCCGTGGCCGGATCCTTCCACACCATCGTGGTGTCCGCCAACGAGGACCAGGCGGTGAACGCCTTCGAATACGGCGTCCTCGACTTCGTCCCCAAGCCGGTTTCCGAGGAGCGCCTGAGAAAGGCGATTGCCCGGGTCAAGGACGCGAATTATTCGGGCAGGGCCGCGAAATTCCTGCCCATCCGCAAGCCCAAGGGAATCGCGCTCATCCAGCTGGGGGATGTGTCCTATTTCCGCGGGGACGGGAATTACGTTGAAATCAAGCTCAAGACAGGAGCCTCGGAATACCACCGCCAGACCCTCGACTCCCTGGCCAAGATCCTCCCGCCCCAGTTCTCGAGGATCCACCGCTCCTACATCGTCGACAGGCGGGACGTAAAGAACGTGATTTCCCACGGCGGGGGGATGTACGAGGTCGAATTGGAGGGTGGCGTGAAACTGCCCCTCAGCCGGGTCCATTACAAGGATTTCAAGAACGTGATCTCCGGTTGACGATTCGCCTGTAAAAGGCGCATTTTTCCGCTGCTTCCGGCACCTTCCGCCGCTTCCCGGGACCCGTCCAGCGCCCTCCCCGACCGCCTCCGGACCCGGGGGTGCGTCTTGTCCCGATTTCTTGCGTTTCATCCCATCGATGTCCAAATTCCGGCCCGGTCCAGCTAGCTTGCTGGCTGTCCTGGTTTGATGGCCGTTCACGAATCGGAGATGGAAACATGATAAAGCCCATGAGCCCCCGTCAATTAGGCCGTCCCGACCTGGCGGGCCGGTGGAGGGTCAAGGACAGGCATTTCGAGAAGGTTTATAACCAGTATTACAAGAAAATCTACCGCATCTGCCGGCGCTACAGCGAGAAGCCCGATGACGCGGAAGACCTGGCGCATGACGTATTCATGCGGTATTTCCAGAATTTCGAAAAATTCCGGCATGAGTCCAGCCCCTCCACTTGGATGTACCGGGTGGCCGTGAACCTCGGCATCCAACGGTGGCGGAAGAACCGGATCCAGTACCTGGACGACAAGGAATTGGATGCCAGCCCGATCAGCGCCCATGACAACGAGAACATGCTGCTGGACAGGATCACCCTGGCGAAAATCCTGGCCCAATGCCCGGAACGCACCCGGAAAATCCTGTCCCTGTTCCATTACGAACGGATGACCCAGGTCGAAATCGCCAAGATGCTGGGGATTTCGCGGGCCACCGTCATCCGGCAGCTGATCTATTTCAAGCACTTCCGGCAGCGCCAGATGAATATCGATGCGCTCGTCAGCTCGGGCCAACTCACCCTCTCCCCGCCGGGGAGGACCCGGGCGGGGAACGAAAGGTGGACGAAAGCGGCGTGAAATGTGGGCCGGCGCGATACAGGCGCCGCCGGCCCCCCGCAGGTTCACTGTCCCCGGGAGCGCGGCCGTTCCTAGAAATAGCCTCGATCGCGCAGCCACAGCTCCACGCGGGAGAACAGGTCGGCCTTGGCGGGATCGGCATCGTCGCGATTGACGATATGCAAGGTGCCGCGCCGGTCGCTGACCAGGTAGCGCATGTCTTCCCTGACGCCATTCCGCGGGGTCCTGGAGGGGTTCAGATCCTCCCATGCGAAAGGGATCGGGTCCGGCAGTTCGGCCAGCAGGGATTTCAGCTCCGCGAGGGCCGCCGGGTCCAATTGGAAGCGGCGGATGGAGTCCGGGAAACCGGCCTCGCCCGTGCCTGTCGAATCGATGTAGGCGTAGAGACCGCCGGAAGGCAGGGAATCCGCGTCGGCGCTCCGGCGCGAAACCGTTTACAAAACTTCGCGAAGCCGGGGAAGGCGCGTCGGCCGGCCGCGAACCAGATCCCGACCCCGGCGGACCCGCGCCGCGCGGCGCGGGTCCCGGGCCTTGCGCTCAATAATACCAGCGCAGGCTGATCTTCCCGTTGTTGCCGAACATGGATTGGCTGATATCCTCGTCGTCGTCCGCCGAGTCGCCGTTGAATTCGACGTTCGGCTGGCCGATATGGATATAGCTGAACCCGACCTGGGCGCCCACGCTCATGCGGGAATGGAAGAAGTATTCCGCGCCCAGGATGGGGCCGACGTGGAAGCTCATCTGGCTGGATGTATATTCGTCGGAGTCTTGCTCGGTGGAAGAGGATTGCCGTATCATTCCGACTCTCACGCCGAACTGGTACAGGAGGTTGTCCACCCGCTTCCCGCCCGAAATCCCGACGGCCAGCTGCCAGATCGACGCCGAGCTTTCGTAATCCCCGCTGAGCTCGTCTTCGACGCTGGCGCCGAACCGGACATACCCGATTTCCGGTTCCACCTTGACCGCCCCCTGGATGAGGATGGGAACGCTGAACGTGGTGAAGCTCACCGGCAGGACATCGATGGAGGCCATTTCTTCGATGTCGCCGCTCCCGCTGACTTGGATGAGGTTCTTCTCCAAGCCTACGCCGAAACCCACATGGGTCTCCTGGGAGAATACCGAGCCGACGGCCACCAACAGGGCCAGGAATCCGATACGCATGTCAATAACCCTTTCTGCGGGGAAACGAGGAATGGAAATACGGAAAGCGCGTTGGAGAAGATAATCACATCCGGCCGGATCGCGACGGCGGTCCAGGCACCAAAATGCATGGTCCTTTTTCCGATTTGACCCGCATCCGACCCGCGCATGCGGCCGGATCAGGGTAGATTTCAGGAGGGAGGGGAGGACGGAATGCCGGGATCGGAATCCAGACGCAAATTCCTGAAGCACGTGGGACTCGGAGGCCTGGCCTTGGCCGCGTCAGCGGCCGGGACCCCGTCTCGGCCTGGCAAGGGACCCGGACCGGGCGTGCTCGGCGTCAGGCCGCTCGGGTTCCAGTGGGAAACCTCGGATCCCTTCCTCTTCTGCGCGCATCATGCGGATGCCTATCCCGCCGGGAACGACGTCCTGGGGCCCGCCGCATCGCTTCGGGGACGGGAGATCGGTCGCGACTTCCAGTTGCGGGACGGCTGGCGCATGTACCACGGCGAGAAGGTGCCCGGCTTCCCGGAGCATCCCCATCGCGGTTTCGAGACCGTGACCATCGTCCGCGCGGGCCTGGTGGATCACTCCGACTCCCTGGGGGCCGCGGGGCGTTACGGGGGCGGCGACGTCCAATGGATGACCGCCGGGGCCGGGATCCAGCATGCCGAGATGTTCCCCCTGCTGCGGAAGGACGGCGGCAACTCCCTCGAGCTGTTCCAGGTCTGGCTCAACCTTCCCAGGGCCCGGAAGCTGGCCGCGCCCCATTTCAAGATGCTGTGGCGCGAGGAGATCCCGGTCCTGAAGACCCGGGATGCCAAGGGCCGGACGGTGGAGGTCACCGTCATCGCCGGGGCGCTGGGAAACCTGAAGGCGCCGTCCCCGCCCCCGGATTCCTGGGCCGCCGATCCCATGAACGACCTGGCCATCTGGACCCTGCGCCTGGAGGCCGGCGCCGAGTGGACGCTCCCGCCGGCCCGGGCCGGCTCCCGGAGGACCCTGTATCTCCATTCGGGACCGGGGATGCAGGCGGATCGGACGGAGGTGCCCGCCTACCATGCCGTCGAGCTGCGGGGTGACGCGGCCGTTGCCCTGGCCGCGGGCCGGGGGGAATGCGGCCTGCTGCTGCTCCAGGGACGTCCCATCGGCGAGCCCGTGGCCCAATACGGACCCTTCGTGATGAACACCCAGGAGGAGATCGAAAGGGCGTTCGAGGACTATGGCAAGACCCGCTTCGGAGGCTGGCCCTGGCCGCACAGCGAGCCCGTGCATCCGCGGAGCCGCGGCCGTTTCGCGAGGCATGCCGACGGACGCGAGGAGACCCGCGACGGCTGATCCCGATGGCGCCGCCGATGCGCCGGCCCCGGGCCGCGCCGGGTCCGTAGGACCCTCACCGGCACGCAGCCGGCCGTAGCCGGGCAACGTGAGCGACTCTAAAGTCCCCGGAAACCGCCGGCCTCCCGCAACGAGGGCGGCGAAGCGTCCAGGAGCCGCCCCGTGAGGGTGGCGACCGGGCGGCCGTCGGACAGCACGGAAAGGGTCTTGCCGTCGAAGCCGAGCCGCAGCGTGGAGGTGCGGGACCCGTACGCGGACCGGGGCGCGAGCACCACCGGGGTGTACAGGGACGCGTACAGCGGATCCTCGGGCAGCAGCTTGATGCGCCAGTTGCGATACCAGACTTCGCCGCCTTCGGACTGGAGGGAGACCATGCCTTCCACGAGAGGCTTGGCGGAGGCCCCGGTGCCCGCGCGGGGATTCCAGTATTGCATCACCTTCTGCCCGTCGACGAAGTGCTTCGCGGTATCCGTGCCATGGTTCTCGGCCCGGATGGTGACCCACTCGTGGGCGGTCACGGCCGCGGGGTAGGGCTTCTGCCAGCCCGGATACCCCACGATGCATCCATAGGATCCGCCATGATCCGTCACCGGCTGGGTGTCATCGACGATGTAGCGGTTCGCGGTCGGATCCTTCTTGCCCCTGAAGGTGATGTAGGTCGGGGGGGTGCCCAGGGTCCAGACCTGGCCCATGCCCTGGTTCGGATCGCCCTGGACCTCGACGCATTGCGGCAGCCCGCTCCCGATGCCGTTGGCGTTCCACTGGATCTTGGTCATGAGGCCGCAATTGAACACGTTTCCCGGCCAGCGCAATTGCGCTTCCATGATGTAATGGGAGAAGTTCTGCTTGAAGATGAGCTGGCCGCCGGGATTGCCGTCCGTGCGGATGGTGTCGCCCTTCACGACGAAGAAAGGATCGCCGAAGGGCTTGTTCCCCTCCGAGGCCGGCGATCCGGTGCCCGTGAAGATGGAGAAATCGCCCAGGTTGTCGCCCCGGAAAATCCTGATCCACCCGTCCGCATCCGGCCTGGGCAGCTTCACGGTGGGGACGGATTGGGCGTTCCCGGCATCCGCGAATGCCGCGAGCAGGAACGCAAGCATGGCGCCGGCCCGGGGGGACGGCACCCTCAGTCGAATATTCATTGCAAAGCCTCCCCCATCCGGGATTCCGACCGGATCCCCCAATCTGCATAAAATATCGGAGACCCCGGCCTTTCCGCTGCATGTTTTCGCCCGCGACCAGGCCAAAACGGCCTCACCGGTATCGCCTACCCGGCCCGGATGCCTCGGACTGCCTGGATCAGATCGTAAAAAAACAGGTTTGGGATCTGCGAATCCAGGCTAGTTTTCGGGGCCAGGGGGGCAACCATGGTATTACCGATCCGCCGGAGCATATTCCTTCACGTCCTGCTCGTATCGGCCCTGGCCGCTTCCGCCCAGGTCCGCAATTCCTTCCTGGCGCGCTCCCACCAATCCTCGGCGGTCAGCATGGTCTACCGCCTGTACGTGCCCAAGAGCTACACCGCGGGCCAGAAATATCCCCTGCTCGTGGCCCTGCACGGCGTGGGGGAGAAAGGGAGCGACAATGCCATCCAGGTGGACCGGGAAGATCTCGGATCGACCTGGATCGCGGACAGCGTGCAGGGACGCTGGCCCCATTTCGTGATGGTCCCCCAATGCCCCAGCCAGCTGTCCTGGGGAGGCGCCGCCATCACCGGCATCCACCAGATCATCGATTCCCTGAAACGGGAATTCTCCCTCGACACCAACCGGTTCTACGCGGTCGGCCTCTCGATGGGCGCCCGGGGCACCTTCAACCTCCTGGCCTCCCGCCCCGGCTACTTCGCCGCCGCCGTCCCCTGCGCGGGCGCCGGCACCAACTCCCAGGCCGCCGACATCGCCAAGACCCCCCTCTGGGCCTTCCACGGCTCCACCGATCCCACCGTGGACGTGAGCGGCACGCGCACCATGGTGGCCGCGATCGAGAACACCGGCATCCGCTTCGTCCGCTTCGTCAGCGAGTCCTGGACCGCCGTGCCGGGCCTCAACACCTACAGCACGGCCATCCGCAACGGGACCGATCCCGTGGCCATGGTGGCCAGGAACCCGAGCGGCATCTCCTACGATTCCCTGCGCCGGGCCGTGGCCGGCGGCGCCCGGTACCTCTATTCGGAAGTGACGAACGGCGATCATCGCACGGGTTGGATGGTCGCCTTCCATCATCCGCTGGTCCCGGGCTGGATCTTCTCGAAGGCGAAAGGGACGGGGACGGTGGCCCTGGCTCCGCCGTCCGGAGGCTCCGGCGCGCGGGAGCGGCGCGGGGCCGTCCTGCGCTTCGTCCCGGAGACGGGCTCCATTCTTCTGGAAACGGACCCCGGCCGGCGAGGCGCCGGCTTCGGCCGGCCGGAAGTCGGCTCGGGCCTGCGAAGCGCCGGCTCCGGCCCGCGAAGCGTGGGCTCCGGCCGCCTTTTCACCGTGCAGGGCCGACAGCTCCCCTCCCCGCTCCTGGACGGCGGCTCCGGACTCGACGGAACGCAGCCCATCCGCCGCACCGGACGCTGAAACCCGGCCCGCGGCCCCGGCTACAAAAGGGAACGACACCCTACCTGGAGGCCTATTGTCCCACCGGCGCTTCCTCCCGCTCCTCGCGGGAGCCCTGCTCCTCTGCCCGCCCGCCGCCCGGGCCCAGACCCCGTTCTCCATCAACGGCCAGCTCAAGGTCTGCGGCACCAAGCTCTGCAACCAGCACGGCCATCCCATCCAGCTCCGAGGCCTGAGCACCCACGGCCTGCAATGGTATCCCTGGGGGGACTGCCTCAAGGACGCCTCGCTGGAATCCCTGGTGCGGGACTGGGGCATGGACATCCTGCGGGTGTCGGTGTACATCCAGGAGCAGGGCTGGGCCACCGACAAGAACAAGTTCAACGCCATGGTGGACCAGATCGTCGAATCCGCCAGCGCCCGCGGGCTGTACGTGATCCTCGACTTCCACCTGCTCACGCCGGGCGATCCCAACGCCAATCTCGACAACGCCAGGGAGTTCTTCGAGCGCATGGTCCCCCGGCACGGCCCGCGGGGCAACGTGCTCTACGAGATCGCCAACGAGCCCAACGGCGTGCCCTGGTCGCGCATCAAGGAATACGCCGATCAGATCGTCCCCGTCATCCGCAAGCACGACAAGCGGAGTCCCATCCTGCTCGGCACCATGGCCTGGTCCTCCCTGGGCGTGAGCGGGCAGGGCCCGTGGACCCAGATCGCGTCCTCGCCGGTCGCGGACGACAACCTGCTCTACGTGCTGCACTTCTACGCCGGCGAGCACAAGGACGCCTACCGCTCCGCGGCCCGGGCCGCCTCCGCGAAGCTGCCCCTGTTCGTCACCGAGTTCGGCACCCAGGCCGCCAGCGGGGACGGCGCCAACGACTTCGCCAGCGCGCAGGCCTGGCTGGATCTCCTGGCGGAGAAGAAGATCTCCTGGGTGAACTGGAACTTCTCCGACGATTTCCGCTCGGGCGCGGTGCTCAAGACCGGGACCTGCCCCAACGGCCCCTGGACCGGGGACCGGCTCAAGGAGGCCGGAACCTGGATCCAGGCCCGCATGAAGACGCCGGACGACTTCCCGGCCACCCCGAGCCCCGCCCGGCGCCCCGATGGGAAGTCCGGCGCGCTGGCGTCGCGGCTGCGCGTCGCCGCCGTCGGGGACGGCCTCCGCCTCCACGTGGACCTGGAAGGCCATTACACCGTGGAGGTCCGGGACGCCTCGGGCCGGGTCGCCGCCCGTCACCGCGGACGCGGCCCCGGGCACATCCACCTCGGACGGGATCGCTTCGCCCCGGGCGTGCACGGCGTGGTGCTGGCCCAGGGCGATCGGACGGCCGCGCGCAAGGTGGTGCTGTAGCGCGCGCAAGGCCGCATTGCCGGCGACGCGCGCCCGGCCGGTTATTATCTTGCAGGGACTGGAGGCGCCCATGCCGGATACCACCGCCGAACTCTTCGTCCAGGAAGCCCTCTTCCGCCTGCAGGGGGAGTACCTCCCCCGCATCCACAAGGCCCTGGCCGCGCTGCCCGCCGCCGATCTCTGGTGGACGCCCCACGGCAACATCACCAGCATCGGCGTCCTGCTGCGGCACCTGCGGGGCAACGTGGGCCAATGGATCGTGTCCGGCCTGGGGGGCCGCCCGGACGGGCGGGTTCGGAAGTCCGAGTTCGCCGGGGCGACCCAGGACGACGCCGCGTCCCTGCTGTCCGCACTCGAAGCCACCCTGGCGGAAGCCTGCGCCATCATCGCGGCCATGGACGCGGAGGCCCTGGCCAGGGTCTACCCGATCCAGATCTACCGCGTGACGGGACTCAAGGCGGTGTTCCACGTCGTCGAGCACTTCTCCTGGCATGCCGGCCAGATCACCTGGATCGCAAAGCTGCGCGCCGGGGCGGGCCATGGCCTCGCCTTCTACGACGATGCCAGGCTGAACGCGGGCGGGAACGCGGGGCCCTGAGAGGCCTTCATTTCGACAAGCGGAACAGGATGCCCGCCTTCGCGAGGACGGTGAATTCGCCTTCCCCTCCGGCCGTGACATTGGGGTGGATTTCGGCGAACAGGCGCACGGCGTCGAACAGGTCGAAGAGGCCCTGGAGATGCAGTCCGAAGTTGACGCCCATTTCCTGCACGTCGTTCTCGTCGTCCTGCTGGTACAGGATGCCCATGGATGCGCCCAGACGGGGGCGGATCTCGCCGCTGTAAGGCGCGTAGTACGAGCCGAGGAGGAAGGCGGATTCCAGGTCCCGATCGTCGGAACCGGGATCGCTGACCGTGGCATCGGCCTCCAGGAAGAGGTCGAAATGCGGGTTCACGCCGAATTGCGCGCCGAGGGCCCCGCCCACGCCGGCCTCGAAGACGTCCACGGCGGGCGCCAGCGAGAGGAAGGCGTCGCCCCGGTCGGCGCGCGCGGAGCCGGCGGGGAGCAGCAGCGCCGAAGCGAGGAGCGGGACGCTGATCGCGCGAATCCCGGGCAGCGAATCCGTTTTCATGCCCCGGCCTTTGCAGATGGGATCAAAATCACGGTTGTCGAGGCAAAATAATTTCCCGTGGCCGGGAGCCGGAGAAAAAGAAGCGGCTCAGCGGCGGACTTCGGGCGTGCGGCCTTCTTCGCCGGCGGCGGGCCGGCGGCTCAACGGTAATCCTCGGGAAGCCGGCCCTCGTCGCCGCCGGCCTTCCGGTAGGCCCGGAAAAAGTCTTCGGCTTCCTTGCGGTTCCGGAGCTTGTCCGACGTGACGGCGGCGTAGAAATAGGCTTCGGCCTCGCCGGGGCATTGGGAGATGGCCTGGGCGCTGGTGCCGCGGCCGGCCACGTATTGCCCCATCAGGTATTGGCTCTTGGCCAGGCCCGCCAGGATGTCGCAGGAACCGGGCGTGGCCTCGTTGGCCTTCTGGAACAGCTTCAGCGCCTGGGATTTCCGGCCGTGGGCGAGATGCAATTCGCCCATGGCCAGCACCGCCTTGGGATGCCGGTCGTCCAGCTCGTAGGCGCGTTTGGCCCCGTCCTCCCAGGACTCGGGCCCGCCCAGCCGGCGCTTGCTCAGCGCCAGCAGGGCCAGGCCCTCGGCCGTCTCCAGGACGCCCAGGGACCGCTGGTAATAGTTCTCGGCCGCCTCCGGCTTCTGCTGGGCGGCGAAGGAGAGGCCCACGCCGATGAAGCCCTTGGCCTTCCATTCCGGGGCGGTGCGCTGGGCCAGCTCGTTGAAGAAGTTGCGCGCGTCCTCGGGCCGTCCGGTCTTCACCAGCGTGAGCCCGCTGTAATACACGGCCTCCAGGTGATCGGCGCGGTACCTGAGCGCCTCGTCGAACGCCTTGCGGGCCTTGCCATAGGCGCGATCCGGGAAATGCCCCAGCCCCAGCAGGAAGTGCAGGTCGGGATTGCCGGGCTCGCGCTTGGCCAGGTCCTCCAGGAGCAGCCGCGCTTTCGCCGTCTCCCCCAGGCGCAGGGCCACCTTCGCGGCCGCCAGCTTCGCGGCGGGATGGGCCTGGTCCTTGGCGGCGGCCACCGCAGCCCGGGCCTCCTCCACCTTGCCGGCCTGGAGCAGCGCGTCCACGCGGCGCCCGAGCAGGGCCGGCGTGGGCCGCGCATGGTAGGCGGCGGAATATTCCCGCGCCGCATCGCGCGATCGGCCGAGGTGCAGGAGGCAGTCGGCGTAGCGTTCCCGGCCTTCCGCGGACAGCCTGCCCTTTACGGGCTCCAGGACGCCGAGGACGGCCGGCCAGTCCTCGCGGGCGGCATAGAGGCGCCCGAGGACCTCGGCGTATTCCGGCTGGGGCGAGGCCTCGTACGCCTGGCGGTAATGATCCTCGGCCACGCCGGCCTGCTCGCGCTTCTCGGCATAGCGTCCCAGCCAGTAATGGGCCCGGTGCTCCCCGGGATCCTTGAGGACCAGGGTCTCCAGCAGCTTCTCCGCCTCGCCGGTCGAGCTCAGGTGCGCGCTGATCTGGGCCAGGAGGAAGATCGCATCCGGATCCGGCACCTGGCGGATGGAGCGCCACAGGTCGGCCGCCGCCTCCGCATGCCGCTTCTCCTTCTCGTTGAGCACCGCCAGCCCGTAATAGGCCCTGGCCTTCCAGGCGGGATCCGGCGCCTCCCGCAGGGCCTGGAAGCGGCCCAGCGCCTCGGAGTCCCGGCCCAGCTTCATGTAGCACATTGCCTCCAGGTACCGGGCCGCCGGGAACTGGCCCGGTCTCAGCTTGCCGGCCTGGCCCAGGGCCTCGGCGGCGGCGCCGTATTCCTTGCCGGCATACAGCGCGCGCCCCTTGAGGAGGTGGGCGACGGCGCTGCCGGGGTGGGCCGCCGCGAGCCGCTCGGCGCCCTGGGCCGGGGAAAACGCGCGGAGCTCGTCCTTGGTCTCCGGAAGCTCCCTGCCCCAAAGCTGCTTCCACCGCGCCTGGAACTGGCTGCGCTTGCGCGAGGTCAGGTCGGACGCCGCCAGGATCCGCCCGGCGACGGCGAAGGCCGCCGTCGTCTGGATGCCCGCCTTGCGCGCTTCCTTGGCGGCGGGGATCTTCTTGGGATTACGGAGGGAGGCCCGGACGGCGGCGGCGAAGGTTTCCAGGGCCACGGGATCGTCGTCCAGGTACGGAGCCATGCTTTCCGGAGCGGCCCATCCCAGGGAATCGAAGCGGGCCTTGAGGGCCTGGGCCAGGGGAAGGCGCGACAGGTACGGACGATCCTGGGAAAGGGTTTCCTCCCAGAGCAGCTCGGCGACCGCGGCCGGATAGTCGCGGGAGGTGTCGCCTTCCACGTAGGCGCCGCCGAGCACGAAGGCCGTGTCGGAGACGTCCCGGAAGAAGGCCGCATGCGACGCCATGGCAAGCATGCCGCGCGCCACGCCCTGCCAATACCGCACCTGGCCGATGCCGCCCTCCTTGGAAGGGCGATCGAAGGCCACGTCATGGGATCCGGTATCCGTGGGGTTCACGGTATACTGCCGCGTCTGCGATCCGGGCAGGCATCCCCTGGCCCGGTAGACGACCCGGCAGCGCGCCGGCACCTTCCGGATATGGTATTGGCCCTTGGCGTTGGTCGTGGCGGTGGCCACGGTGGCCTTCCCGTCCATCACCGTGACATGCACGCCGGCGATTCCCTTGGCGTGCCCCTGTTCGTCCAGGGTGCCGCGGTCCACCACCCGCCCCCGCAACTCCGCGGCCGAGGCCGGGAAGGCCGCGGCGGCGCAGAGCGAAAGGCACAGGGGGAGCAGGAACCCCCGACCGGAGAAAGAAGATTTCGGCACCGTGAATACCCTTTCCGGTCCGGAGAGCTTCCGGCGCTCCCGGGCTGCCAGAAAGGTAGGCCAAACGCGCGATTCAGGCAGCTCAAAATCCGGGGATTGAGCGGAAAAATCCATGCTTGGGAATCGCTTGCAGGCGTATGTTGATTTTCCGACGAACGAGGAGAGGAATGCCATGAGATCACGGTTCCCCCGCAGGTCCGGGTCCCGCTTGCGGGCGGCCGCCTGCCTGGTCGCCGCCGCGCATGCGATCGCGGCGGGACAGGCCGTCGAACCCAATCTCTCCAGCCCGCTCCGCTCCCGGAAGGTGCTGGTCCTGGAAGGGGGATCCATCAGCGGCGATCACCTCGCGGCCCGGACCGTCACCTGGACCAATCTCCAGGCGATGTCCGCCAAGGTCGGCTTCACGCTGGCGAAGAGCGACGCCAAGGCGCTGACCGACGCCAAGCTCGCCCAGTACGACATCCTCGTGTTCAACTATTTCTTCGAGACCGAGACCGAGGAGCATTTCCCGGCGGCCTCCAAGCGGGCGTTCCAGGACTGGCTCGCCAAGGGCCGCAAGGGGTACGTGGGCTACCATACCTCCGGGGCCAACGAATACGCCCTGTCGGAATGGCTCTGGTACCAGGACAACGTCACTTCGATGCGCTACGTCATGCACGGCAGCGGCACGCCCCTGGGCACCGTCGAGAAGACCGCGGACGCGTCGGTGGCGTCCCACCCCATCATGCAGGGGCTGCCCCAGCGCTTCTCGGCCGAGGACGAATGGTACGGGTACGAGCGCTCTTCGGCGCTCTACGACCCGTCCAAGCGGGTGAAGATCATGTACAACCTGACCAATGCCGCCGCCATCGGCCGCCTCCCCAGCCCGGACCATCCGGTGGCCTGGTTCCGCGAGGATTCGGCGACCGGGAGCCGGTACTTCTACGCCACCTTCGTGCACAAGGCCGCGGACGCCGATTCCGACTGGTTCAAGGGCATCCTGCTGCGGGCGCTCGAGTACACCGCCGGCGATCCCGCCACCCCC
Source organism: uncultured bacterium (assembly GCA_966238865.1). Classification (GTDB taxonomy): domain Bacteria; phylum Fibrobacterota; class Fibrobacteria; order UBA11236; family UBA11236; genus CBILQL01. The sequence goes on along the minus strand of CBILQL010000017.1, from coordinate 304 downwards.
GTGCTCATGATGAACGGCGACTCCGCCTTCGCGGACCGTGGCTTCGCCTACGCGTCCAAACGCCGATCCCTGGAGGTCGTCGTCGACGGAGGACACACCCTCTCGATCTTCGACCCCGGTGGGCGGCTCGTGTACCGGCGATCCGGCGAGGGCCCCCGCTCCCACCGCCCGGAGGCCTTCGCGCGCGCGGGCCTCTACGTGGCGAAGCTGGAGTCCCGCGCCGGCGTCTTCTCGCGCCCCGTCCTTGTCTACTAGGGTCTGTCTGAATACTCCCTTCCCAACCCCTGCGGGGTTGGGCCCCAAA
>CBILQL010000016.1:0-18154 GCA_966238865.1 uncultured bacterium | reverse complement strand
GCGCTCGGCGGCCCGCAGCTTGGCCACCAGCGCCTCCTTCTCGTGGTCCACGCCGGCGGGCCCGGGGGACGAGGTCTTGCGGGCTTCGGCCAATTGGCCTTCCAGGTCCTGCACGTTTTCCACCAGCTTGGCCTGCTTCTTGAGCCTGCCCCGGTAGCCCATGTTCTGCCAGAGCAGCACCGAGACGACGATCGCCGCCACGGCCACCACCGAACCGAGGATGATGAAGTTGCGCCGGCGGGAATGGGAATAGGTGTGCGCCGCGTTCTTGATCATCATGGCGTCGCGCCTGCTGAGCATGCCGCTCCTGGCGATGCGCTCGGCGCGGCCCTTGTCGCGGATCAGCTCGCCGATCTCCTCGCTGTCGGCCTCGTCGTCCTTGAGCCGCTGGGCCAGGCCCATGGTGTAGTCGCCGACGTCGGCGCCGGGAGGGCCCAGCCGGTCGCCGCCATGGAACTCCCCGCCGGGACGCCGGCCTCCGGATCGGTCCCCGGCCCCGCTTCCCGGACGGCGGCCCCCGGCGCCTCCGTCCGCGTCGTTCCCGGTGCCGCGGTCCTGCCGGGCGCCGGGCTCCCGAGAGCGGCGTCCGGCCTCGAACTCGGTGCGCAGGTTGCCGGCCGACGGGCCCAGGGCCCGATGCTGGGTGGCGCCGGAGGAGGAGCGCATCCCTTCCCCTCCCCCGCCCGGCACCAGGGCGACCAGGCGGAGCTTGGGACCGCTCACGCCCAGGCTGAACACGTCCTCGGGCCGGAGCGGCTTCTCGGACACGGCCTCGCCGTCCACGTAGGTGCCGTTGGTGCTTCCCAGGTCGCGCAGCACCAGGTCCCCGCCGCGCCGCTCGAGCACGGCGTGGCGGCCCGAGACCAGGGCCCCGTCGGGGCCGGAGAAGCAGATGGCGTTCTCCGGGCTGCGGCCCATGGTGAGCGCCGTGCCCACCCGGACCTTCCGCCCCACCTGCACGCCGGACAGGATTTGCAGGAAATAATCAGACATGCGGAAGACGGCTCCCTGCGCCGGCGCTCACGCGTCCTTCCAGGGACGGAGCAGCGGGAACACGGCCTCGGTGCGGTTGCGGACGCCGTTCACGCGGTTGATCCGGCGCTCGGCGAGGGCTTCCACCTGGGCCTGGTCGAGCAGCTTGTCGGCGGCGCGGGCCTGGCCCTTCTCGGCGACCACGTCCTGGTCCTCCAGCGCCATGGCGCGGTGGCGGAAGCCGGCGACCGGCTCCCGCGCCGCCACCAGGCCTTCCAGGAAGGCGAGGACCGCGGGCCGGAAGACATGGGCCTCCTCGTCCACGCGCGCGGCGACGCCGCCGGCGAAGAAATAAGTGTGCTCCGGCACGCCGGACACGAGGGCCGCGACTGCCTCGGCCTCCGGGCCATCCGTCGGGAACGCCTCGCCGGGGAGCTGGACCAGCAGGGGGCAGGCGAGGCGCGCCGCCAGGGCCGACACGCGCCGCAGGAACTCCGGGGACCGCGCGAAGGGATCGGCCACCGCCAGGGCCAGGACCGCGTCCGGCGCGCTCCCGTCCCCGTCCGCGGCGAGCTCCGCCGCCACGTCGGAGGGAAGCCCGGTCCAGAGATGCACGGTCTGGCGATCCCGGCCCTTGGCCAGGCGGGCCAGCCGTTGCAGGGAGGCCAGGAATCCCAGGGCCTCGGAGAGGGTCCCGTGGCGCAGCAATCCGGCGCGCAGGGTCACCAGGGTCCTGGTGAGATCCTGGTGGAGGGCCTGGGCCGCGCCGTCCTTGAGGATGAAGCCGGTGCTGTCCCTGCCCACCTCGTCCAGGAAGCGGCCCAGGTTCGGATTGAGGGCGGTGCCGCCCCCGTCGCCCTCCCGGAACATGTCCAGGATGCGATCGAGATCCCCTCCCACCTTGGATTTGGGGGCCGCCGGGGCCGTGGATCCCGAGGGGTGCTGGGCATTGTCGAAGAGGCCGTTCACGATTTCGTTGCGCCATTCCGTCGGAATGGGGATGCGGTTGATCTCGGCCAGGAATTCCGGGAAGGCGAGGCGCCGTCCCGCCGCCTTCTGCACCAGGAGCCGCAGGGCTTCGAGGTGGGAGAAGAGCGGCTGGCCGCGCAGGGCCGAGTCGAGGTGGAAGACGTCCTTTCCCGCGAAGGCCATGGCGCCTTCCGCGCCGGCGGGGAAGAAGCCGGGCAGGTCCGGCAGGGGGACCCGGGCCGAGAGGCGGAAGCGGGTCTTGAGATCGTCGAGCCGGCCGTTGTGGAATCGCAGGGGATCCCCGGGCTCCGCCCCGGCGGAGGCGATCACTATATAATGGAGCCGGGCGCCCTGGGGAATGCCGCCGGGAATGCGCACCGTGGTCCGGCCGCCTTCAGCCGCCTTGGCCGCTCCCGCATCCCCTCCCGGCTTTCCCGCGCTGACGCTGAAGTCGCCGATTCCGCCTGCCACGTCCGCTTCCTTTCCCAAGTCGGTTAAAATATAGCATCCGCCGGAGGCGCCGGGTCGAATGCCCGGAAGGCGGTTATGTTATACTTTGCCTGGTTGCGCCTATGCGATTCCGCTTCCGCTCCCTGATCCGCCTTCCGGCCGTCCTCGCGGCGCTCCTTATCCCGTCGTGCGGGACGCTCAAGTCGTCCGCGAGGGGTGGCGCGAAAGCCGATCCGGCCTCCGATCCGACGGTTTTCGCCCTGCCGAATTCCGGCGGGGACATCCGGCATTTCCGGGAGTTCCGCAGCGCCACCGGCTGGACCTTCGCCTCCAGCGGACCGGAATGGATCGAGACCGAGGCCGCGCGGACCGAGCGCGGCGTGCCCGCCCGCGTGCTGGTGCGCGCCGGGGACCGGAAGGCCCGGCTCTCGTTCTACGAGGCGCCCCTGCCGTCGACGGTCAAGGACGCGCAACTCAACGAAGCCCTGGCCTACCTTTTCCAAGCCGATCCCGTGGGGGCCGGCGGCGGACGCCTGGCCCTTTTCCGGCCTCCCCAGGACACCCTCAGGCATTTCGGCATCCTGTTCCGCTCGGATACGGCGGTGCTGTTCCTGCACCTGGAGTCGAAGTCTCCGCTCCCCCCGGAGGCCCTGGGCGAGCTCACCGACATCCGCATGGACCTCGAGCCGTCGGGGGCCACGCGGCCCCCCGCCCCGCCTGATTCCGTCCGCAAGTCCTTCCTCGGCGCCATCGAGAACACCTGGGGCCTCAAGGCGGTGGAGGATTCGAGCTGGCAGACAGCCTTCAGGCATTTCCGGACCGCCCTCGAGCTGGATCCGGGCCGGGACGGCTACCTGGCGAATTGCGTGGCCATGTTCCAGGTGCGCAAGGAGAACCAGGCCGGCATCGATTTCCTGGCGAAGCACCCGAGGCTGCTCGCCACCTCGGGGGAGCTGAACGGCATCATGGGCACCATGCACGAGGAGCTGGGCCGCTACGCGGAGGCCAAGGCGTACGCCCTCAGGGCCCTGGAGCTGGCGCCGGAGGAGACCGAGTGGCTCATCAACCTCTCGGACGCGCTCTGGGGCCTGGGGGAGCGGGTGCATTCCAAGAACGTCCTGCTCCGGCGCCACGCCGAGAAGCCGAGCTTCCGGCTCTCGGTGTACCTGGCCTCGACCTACCTGGGCCTGGAGGAGTTCGACAACGCCAAGCGCGTGCTGCAGGCCGCCCACCAGGACACCGCGCCCAGCCCCAAGTCGGTGGAATACTACCTGCGGGCCCTGTCCGGCCTCAACGAGCACGAGGCCGCCCTGGATTTCGTCCGCGAACTGGGCCCCGGCTTCCCGGCCACCTCGAACAACCACCTGTTCAAGGGGCTTTGCGAATTCAACCTCAAGCTGTACCGCCTGGCCTTCCAGAGCGCGAAGACCGCCCTCGACCTCGATCCCGCCAACCGCGAGGCCCAGCAGCTCTCGACGCGCATCTCGGCCCTGATCGGGAACCGCAGCAACCAGATCCTGCGCACCCCCATCGCCCCCCTCAGGACCCAGGCCGCATTCGAGGCCGCCAAGGCCCTGCTCAAGGACCCGGAAAACCAGAAGCTCGCGTCGCAGTATCCCATGACCCTGCTCACCCAGAACATCGTGTATTCCTGGGCACCCCGGACGCGCTGGAAGCGCACGCGCCACCAGGTGTTCCACATCCGGGAGGGCCGCAAGCTGATCCGCTTCTCGGAGCTCACCTACGAGATGAACCCGGGGTATTCGCGCTTCTACGTGAACCGCTTCCGCCTGTACGACTCGGCCTTCCGGCGCGTCGAGGACCAGACGGTCGCGGACTTCTACGTCACCAAGACCCACAACAGCACCCTCCACCCCGAGAACCTGCTGGTCCACCTCCCGGTGAAGGCCCGTCCGGGGGTGCAGTTCCTGGAGGTCATCGCCACCGAGGAGGCCCAGGTCCCCACCGCCGAGTTCCCGTACCTCCGCTACGACCATTCCTTCACCTATCCCGTGCTCCGCTCCACCTACGAGATCCTGCATCCGCCCCGGCAGCTGCTGGTGAGCGTGCACGGCCAGGCGCGCCTGGACAGCCTCCCCGACCGCATCGCCATCCGCATGGACGACCCCACCCCGCCCTACGAGGAGAGCTTCACCCCCGCCGCAGACGAGTTCGGCACCGGCTTCTCGGCCACCCCGTTCGCCACCTGGCGCGAGGTGGGCGCCGGCTACCACAAGATGCTCGAGCAGGCGGGACTGGCCCTCGACTCCGTGCCCTTCTCCGTGCGCGAGCGCGCCCAGGAGATCCTGGACATGAACCGGGGCATGAACCCGGTGCGGGCCCTGTACCGCTTCGTGCGCGACTCGGTCCGCTACCACAACTTCGAGTTCAGCCGCCACGCCCTGATCCCGGATCGCTCCGAGACCGTGCTCACCAACGGGTATTCGGATTGCAAGGGCCATGCGCTGCTGCTCATGCAGCTGCTCAAGGCCCGCGGCATCGACGCGCGCCTCTGCCTGGCGAGCCTCGATCACACCGTCGACATCGACCAGCCGTCCCTGCACCAGTTCAACCACATGATCGTGCACGTGCCTCCCCAGCGGGGGATGCCCCAGCACTTCCTCGATCCCACCGAGAAGCAGCATCCCTTCCGGCGCTCGCCGCTCGCGATGGAAGGCAAGAACGTCCTCGTCGTGGACCGGGAGAACTCCCGCATGGCCACCATCCCGGAGCTGGACAGCGCCGACGAGCACCGCGTCCAGGTCTACCACGTCCTGCGCGCCGAGCCGAACCAGGTGGCCGCGGGCTCGGACAGCCTGGTCATGACCGGCAAGGCGGCCTCGGAGTTCCGCGCCCACATGCGAAGCTGGAATCCCGACGCCCGCTACGAGAATCTCCTGAGCTGGCTCACCCAGAGCTACCCGAGCTTCCACGAAGAGAGCTTCCGCATCCTGAACGAGAACGATCCGGACCTGCCGCTGGTGATGGTTTTCCGCTACAAGCGGAAATTCTCCTTCAAGGCCGGGCTGCAGGAGTTCCAGCACTATCCCAACCTGGAACTGTCCTTCCTGCGCTTCCCCCGGGCCGGGCAGCGCAAGGGGCCGGTCTATTTCCCCCACCCCATCCACGTCAACAGCCAATGGATCTACGAGATGCCGAAGGGCTTCGCCTGGAAGTCCCTGACCCTGGATAGGGAGCTGTCCGAGGGGCACCTGCACTGGCTGTTCTCCATCAGCCAGGACTCGCCGGAATCCATCCTCATCAAGCAGAACTGGCGCGTCGATCCCTTCGTGGCCACCGCCGAGGAGTATGCCCGCCTGCAGACGGGCTGGGACCCCATCCTGAACGGCTCCGGCCTGCGCCTCATGGTCTCGCGGCGCTGACTTGGCCCATTGTCGCGGACCTGTTTCGACCTCTCCGACATACGCCGGGCATGCAGATTCTCCGCAGGTACGCCTGGTTTCCTTTCATGCATCCTTGCCATTGAAGCCAGGGCTTCGACCCTTGCGCGGATGACGGCTTCCCGGACTTCTCCATGATTCCGGCGTGCTGGACTTCGCGCAGTTGCCGGCCTGTCGAGCCCAACGGATTTCAGACGACCGAATCCCTGAAAAAAATTCCGGACATTGGAATCCTCCAATGCATCCAAAGCGTTATGTTTTCCCCGAACTTCCGTCCCGTCGGCATCCTCGACACCCTCGATCCCGGCGAATGCCTCCGCAAATGTTTCCAGGAATTGAAACGTCATCACCCGGGAGCCTCGCATCGCTATATCGCCGCCGCCATCGGATTGAAATCCTCGGCGTCCTTCACCCTGCTCATCAACGGCCGCATCCATCCCACGCCGCGCATCATCGACGCATTGGCCCGGGTATTCGGCCTGGATCGACGGGAACGGGATCACCTCTCGCTGCTCTTCGAGCTGCGGCGCATGCGGGATCCCTCGGCCCGCAGCATCGTGCAGGATCTCGTCCGCGCGCGCGCCGCGCGGTCCGAGGATGACGCGATTAGCGGACGTTGAATCCCGCCGCGGACGCTATATTCGGGATCCGCGACGTCGTCGTTTAGCATACGATAAACAGGAAATTCTTGTGGGCGGGTTCCCGACAATACATGTTATCCGCGTTCCGATGTACACTCGACCCAGGAGATGTCCCATGGTATTCAGGAAACTGCCGGCCTTGATCCTCGCGCTACTGCCGGCGGCAATGCCGGCCGACGCCCAGATGATGATCGAGACGGACCCGCAATGGAACTCCATCTTCTGGGCGAAGAACACGGGCACCGCTCCCGCCGACGGCATCGGGCTCAGGGGGGAGTCGAAGCCGACGCCCTACTACGGCATCGGCGTGCTGGGTGAAGGGGGCTACAAGGGCGTGATGGGCCAGGCCATCCAGTCGGGGACCGGAAAGCGCTATGGCGGATATTTCGAGGGTTCGGGAGGCTCGACGACCAATTACGGCGTGTGGGCTTCCGCGACCGGGGGAACGGCGAGCTACGCGGGATATTTTTCCGGGAACGTCCACGTCACCGGCGTCTTCACCAATCCCTCCGACGAGCGCCTGAAGCGCGAGATCGCCCCGCTGCAGGGCGCCCTGGGCAAGGTGCTGGCGCTGCGCGCGGCCAGCTACCGGTTCGACAACTCGGTGCTTCCCGTCGAGGGGCTCGCGGAAGGCCGGCAAATCGGCCTGATGGCCGCGGACGTGGGCCGGGTCCTCCCCGAACTGGTGAAGGAAATCCCCATTCCCAAGGGAGAGGCGGATCGCCGGAACGGGACCGAGGAGGACGTGGAAACCTTCAGCAGCATCAACTACATCGGGCTGATCCCGGTGCTGGTGGCGGCCATCCAGGAGCAGAACGCCGAAATCAAGGCCTTGAAGGCCGCCCTGGGCAGGAAATGAGCGCCCGCCGAGGATTGCTGCCGGCGGTGCCCCTCCTCGCCCTGGCGGCCGCGGCTCCGGCCGCGGATTTCAAGGAATCGTCTACCATCTTCAACCGTCCCGTCTACTTCCTCGAGAACGGGAACGTGAGGCCCCACGGACGGATATTCAGCAACGTCAACCTGCACGAGATGCCGAAATACGGCGTGTTCGCGGTCCGGAACCCGGCCGGCGATGTCGTGGCCGCCCTGGTGGACAACCACATCTTCCTGCACGGCAGCGTCTTCCAGAACCAGAGCTCCTTCCCCGGCCGGCTCAAGTTCCGCCGCGGCGACGGATCCGTCATCGCCTCCTTCGGCGACAACGGCAACCTGTACGTCGACAATGTCGTGGAGAACGTCACCAGTTGCGTGGCCCCGGTCTGGGAGCCCACGAAGTGGAACAACAGCAACGCCAACGTATTCCTGAACAATTGCTACAACTACGCCAACAACCAATTGACCCACACCTTCGCCAGTGTCGGCCTGGCCAGCGGCATACCCGACGTGGCCATGACCGTGACCGCGGTCCGATCCGCGGCGATCAGCGACGGGTTGATCTGGGTGGGCTGGGACTTCCCCGGCAACAACTATACCTGTGCGAACAACGGGACCCTGGTCTATATGGCGATGGACCCGGGCAAGTCGTACCACTGGTACCGCCTGGACAAGGCGGACGGGAAATGGTCGCATAAACCCGCTACCAACCCGGTGTCGGACAAGGATGCCAGCGGGAACACGATCTCCAACCCGCAGGCCGCCAATCGGAATTACTCCAACGTGCCCGCCATCGCGAGCAATTACAGCCAAAACGGCGGCTTCTTCTGCACCTGCGGGGGCGACGCCAATATCTATTGAAGCCCTCCTCGACCCTGTCACGCGGGAACCGGCCGAGCAGCCGGGATTTCCGCCTCCCGGGGCGTCCTCGGTCACCCCCGCACCCGCCTCCGCCCTCTGAGGGCCCCATCCGGGGCATTTCCTCGATTCTGACCGAATTTTCTAGCTTTCCTTTCGCCATGAACAAACTGAACAAATACAGCTCCCGCCTGACCCAGACCATCTCCCAGCCGGCCTCCAAGGCCATGCTCTATGCCATCGGCATGCAGGACGAGGACATGGCCAAGCCCCAGGTGGGCATCGCCTCCACCGGCTACGACGGCAATCCCTGCAACATGCACCTCAACGACCTGGCCAAGCATATCAAGAAGGGGGTGCAGGAGGAGGGGCTGATGGGCCTCATCTTCCATACCATCGGCGTCAGCGACGGCATCTCCATGGGCACCGAGGGGATGAATTACTCGCTGCAATCGCGGGACCTCATCGCCGATTCCATCGAAACCGTGACCCGGGCCATGTGGTACGACGGCAACATCTCGGTGGTGGGCTGCGACAAGAACATGCCGGGCTCGGTGATGGCCATGGCCCGCTTCAACCGGCCCAGCATCATGGTCTACGGGGGCACCATCCTGCCCGGCTACCACCAGGACACCAAGCTGGACATCGTCTCCTCCTTCGAGGCCTACGGCCAGTTCCTGAACGGCAAGATCACCGAGCAGCAGATGAACGAGGTGATCAAGAAGTCCTGCCCGGGCCAGGGTGCCTGCGGCGGCATGTACACCGCCAACACCATGGCCACCGCCATCGAGACCCTGGGCCTGTCCCTGCCGTACGACTCCTGCGCCCCGGCGGTCAGCGACGAGAAATTCCGGGAATGCCTGGCCCTGGGCAAGGCCATGAAGCGCCTGCTGGAGCTGGACATCAAGCCCCGGGACATCATCACCTCCAAGTCCCTGGAGAACGCGATGACCATGGTCATCGCCCTCGGGGGCTCGACCAACGCGGTGCTGCACCTCATCGCCATCGCCAAGGCGGCCGGGGTGAAGCTCACCATCGACGATTTCCAGCGGGTCTCGGACAAGACGCCGTACCTGGCCGACCTGCGCCCCAGCGGCAAGTACGTGATGGAGGACCTGCACAGCGTGGGCGGCGTGCCCGCGGTGCAGAAGCTCATGCTGAAGGAAGGCTTCCTGCATGGCGACTGCCTCACCGTGACCGGCAAGACCCTGGCCGAGAACCTCGCCGAACTGCCGGGCCTCAAGGAAGGCCAGAAAATCGTCTTCCCCGTGCGCGAGCCCCTCAAGCAGACGGGCCACATCCGCATCCTGTACGGGAACCTGGCCCGCGAGGGCGCGGTGGCCAAGATCACCGGCAAGGAAGGCCTGTCCTTCACCGGCCCGGCCAAGGTGTACGACTCCGAGGAGGATTGCCTCCACGCCCTGGAGCGCAAGGAGATCGTCCACGGCGACGTGGTTGTGATCCGCTACGAGGGCCCCAAGGGAGGCCCGGGCATGAGCGAGATGCTTACCATCACCTCCGCCATCATGGGGGCGGGCCTCGGCAAGAGCGTGGCCCTCATCACCGACGGGCGCTTCTCCGGCGGCACCCACGGCTTCGTGGTGGGCCACGTGACCCCGGAGGCCCAGGCCGGCGGCGTGCTGGCCATCCTCCGGAACGGCGACGTGATCACCATCGACGCGGTCAAGAACTCCCTCGAAACGGACCTTTCCGACGCCGAGATCGCCCTGCGCATGCGGGAGTGGAAGGCGCCGGCCTACAAGGTGACCCAGGGCACGCTGTACAAGTATATCAAGAACGTGAGCACGGCCTCGGAAGGCTGCGTGACGGATGAGTAAAACGGAAAACGGAACCCTCCCGGACCGCGGGGGATCTCTCCCCTGAAGCCCCTCGCTTCCCGCACGGGGCGCATCGCCCCGTCCCAGACTGTCGCCATCGACGCCAAGTACAAGCGCCTAAAGGCGGAGGGGCGCGACGTGCTCAGCCTGGGAGCCGGCGAGCCCGATCTGGACACGCCGGAGCATGCCAAGGACGAGGCGATCCGGAGCATCCGCGACGGGCTCACCAAGTATTCCATGGTCACCGGCCTGCCGGCCCTCAAGGAGGCCATCAGCCGCAAGTTCCGCCGCGACAACAACCTCGATTATCCCGCCTCGCAGATTGTCGTTTCGGGAGGGGCCAAGCATTGCGTCTTCAACGCCCTGCTGGCCCTGGTGGAGGAGGGAGACGAGGTACTCATCCCCTCCCCCTGCTGGGTCACCTATCCCGAGCTGGTGCGCTTCCTGGGCGGCGTTCCGGTGATGCTGCCCACCACCCTGGAAGGCGGCTTCCGCATCACCGCCGGCCAGCTGGAGGCCGCCGTCACGCCGAAGTCCAAGCTGCTCATCCTGAACTCGCCGGGCAATCCAACCGGCGCCGTGTATCCGGAGGCCGAGCTGCGCGCGCTGGCCCGCGTCCTCGTCTCCCGGGATCTCTATTGCCTTTCCGACGAGATCTACGAGCACATCGTATACGACGGGAACCGGCATGCCAGCATCGCCGCCATGGATTCCGGCGCCTATGCCCGCACCGTGACCGTCAACGGCATGTCCAAGGCCTATGCCATGACCGGCTGGCGCATCGGATATATCGGCGCGCCGCCGCACCTGGCGGAGGCCATCGGGGCCATCCAGAGCCACGGCACCCATCATCCCGCCAACGCCTCCCAATACGCGGCCCTGGCCTGCCTGGAAGACGACGCGGGGTTCGTGAAACGGCTGCGGGATCACCTGGACGGATGCCGCGGCGCGGCCCTTGCTCGGCTTGCCGCCATCCCGGGTCTGCGCATTTTCGATCCCCAGGGGGCGTTCTACGCCTTTTTCGGCGTCGAAGCCTACCTGGGCCGGACTTTCCGGGGCCTGACCGTCCGCACGTCCATGGAGCTGTGCGACTACCTGCTGGAGGAGCATCTGCTGGCGGTGGTGCCCGGCAGCAGCTTCGGCCTGGAGGGATTCCTCCGCATCTCCTTCGCCTGCGCCCTGCCGGACCTGCATCGCGCCCTGGACCGGCTGGAACGCGGACTCGCCGCCCTCGAAGCCTGACGTGCAACCGCCGCTATTCGGCCCTGCTATGCCCTACCAGGCCCTGCCAAGCCCTACTCGGCGCTTTCCAGCGCCACGATTTCCGGCTCGAGGCGCACCCGGAATACGCGGTGGCCGGGCTTCACCTCGAGCAAGGTGTCCAGCGCCGCCCCGGACCGCCCCCGGATGAGCAGGCGATGGCGCCCGGGGGACAGCGCCGTGAGATGGACCGGGGCCACTCCCATCTCGTTGCCGTCCAGGAAGACCGAAGCAAAGGGCGGAGCGCTTTGCACCAGCAGGGTGCCGGTCTCGCCTCCGGTCCCGGCCGCGACTCCGGTCCCGGCCGTTGGACCTGTCCCCTGCGAATCGGCGGACTCGGTACCGTCCCCATGCCATCCGGCAACGTCTGCAAAGACGCCAGTCCCTCCCTCCATGTCTGCCGCCACCGGAAGATCGCTCCCCGCTCCCGCGCCGACGTCGACTCTTCCGCCGGTGCCGACTCTCCCGCCGGCGTCGACTCCCGTTCCTGCGCCGTTTTCCGTGTTCAAGCCGGCTTCGACTGCCCCATCGACGCGAGTTGCCGTCGTCCCGGTACCACCCGTTCCATCTGCCGGTCCGGGGCGAAGCGAGGTTTCCTTGAGGACGAGCAGCATCGCGCCCAGGCCCAGGACGGCGGCCAATACCCCTGCGCCGATCAGCCCCCACTTCCGGGATTGCGGAGGTCGGGAAAGCCGGGAAATGCCTTGTTGCGTGCGGGCCACTGTATCCCGTTGCCCGCTCGCAGCAGCATCCCGATGCGAGCGGACGGCATGGTAGGACCCGGCCGTCTCCTCCAAGGTCATGGGAGACGTGGACATCACGGTGCGGGGCAGTGTGGCGTCCAGGGCCTGGGCCTGGTCCCATCCGGCCGGTGCGGCATGCCGGGCCAGCCTGCGCAAATACCCTGCGACCGTATCCATGGGGTCGTCCAGTCCGCGGGAGAGGAGCCAGGCGCGCAATTCGGCCCGGAACCAGCGCGGACCCTCCCCGCGGCGGGACGGATCCTTCTGGAGCAGGATGTCGACCAGCCGGGCCAGGGCCGGATCCAGGTCGGGGCGGAGGAGCGCCAGGGGCGCCGGCGCCTCCAGGGCGATTTTCCGGAACAGCTCTTTCAGGGTCGAGGAAGCGAAGGGAGGCGAGCCCGTGAGGCAGCGGTAGAACACTGCGCCCAGGGAGTACATATCGCTTTGCGAGGTGATGGGCTTGGCTCCCCGCACCTGCTCCGGAGACATGTACAGGGGAGAACCCAACACGGCTCCGGTACGGGTGAGGCTGTCGTCCTGCAAATGGGCGATGCCGAAGTCCGCGACCTTCAGGTAGCCCTGGCTGTTGATCATCAGGTTTTCCGGCTTGATATCGCGATGCACCACCCCGTGCCGGGCGGCCATTTCCAGCCCCTCGGCGGCCTGGCAGAGGAGAGAGGCGGTGATATCGTCCGGCAGGGGACGGCCGGGGCGGGCCTGGGCGGGAGCTTCCGGGACAGGCCCGGTCGCGCCTCCGGGTCCCGGGAGCTTGAGCATGCTGCTCAGACTGCATCCATCCACGAACTCCATCACCAGGTAGTACTCGCGTCCCTGCTTGCCGAAGTCGAAGACCTCCACCACGTGGGGATTGGCCAGCCTGGCCACGGTCTTGGCTTCGTTGAAGAAGCGCTGCAAAGGGACCCTGCCGGCGGCCACGTTGCGATGAAGCACCTTCACGGCCACCAGGCGGTCCAGCACGGGATCGCGGGCCAGGTGCACGGCGGCCATGGCGCCTTCACCCAATTTTCCCACTGCCTCATATCGCCCGAAGCGCAGCGTCATGGATGCGTTTCCCCTGGGTCCGGCAAGACCATGGCATTCCAGCAGATGTGGAAAATAGCCAGGAGCTTTCCATCCCGGACGGCCGAATCAAAAAGTAGTAACGCAGCTCACAGGGGAAGCCGATGTCCGATTGGCATCGACCTGGCATGGGAAATTTTCCTATAATTTCGGAAGCTTCGGAAGGATGGCCATGGACAAGGCTGTAATCTCCCAGAAAGACTCCCTGATCGACACCCGCTTCGGCGGCTACACCATCCAGGAGCATCTCGGCAAGGGAGGCATGGGCGACGTGTACAAGGCCATCCAGTCGGGCCTCGACCGGGTGGTGGCCCTCAAGATCCTCCCCGCGCTCCTGGCCCGCAGCCAGGAATTCTCGGAGCGCTTCTTCTCCGAGGCCTATGCGATTTCCCGGCTGCAGCACCAGAACATCGTCACCATCTACGATTACGGCGAGGAGAACGGCCAGAAGTTCATCGCCATGCAGTTCATCCAGGGCCCCACCTTGAGCCGACTCATCCACGACGACAAGCGGCTGGACTACACGCGCATCATCGCCATCGCCAAGCAGATCGGGCGCGGGCTGAAATACGCCCACCAGAACGAAATCGTGCACCGGGACATCAAGTCCGGGAACATCATGGTGGAGCCGGGCGACAAGGTCTACATCTCGGATTTCGGCATCGCCAAGGTGATCGACGCCCCCAGCATCACCACCACCGGCATGGCCATGGGCACGCCGGAATACATGGCGCCGGAGCAATGCGAAGGCGGGCTCGTCGACGGGCAAAGCGACCTGTACGGGCTGGGCTGCATCCTCTACGAGATGATCGCCGGCAAGCCGCCCTTCCTCGCCGACACGCCGCTGGCGGTGGCCTACAAGCAGGTGCACGAAGTCCCGCCCCTGCTGTCCAAGAAGGTCCCCGACGTGCCTCCCCGCCTGGAGCTGATCGTGGCCAAGTGCCTCAAGAAATCGAAGGCGGAACGCTACAAGAACGCCGACGAGCTGCTGCGGGACCTGGACGGCGCCCATCTCGACATCGCCCCGCCCTCGCCCCCGACGGCGGCCGTCCAGGAACTGCGCATCACCGATCGCCGCGGCGGCGATCGGCGCTATCGCCCGGCCCCCCTGGCCATCTCCCGCGCCTATCTCACGGGCATATTCGCCCTCTTCGCCCTCGTCCTCGGCGCCGTCGCCTTCCTCTACTTCCGTCCGGCCTCTCCCGGCCCGGAAGGGCTGCGCTGGGTCCGCCCCATCGGCGTCCTGGGCGACTCCTTCCTCGAAGCCCCCGCCCTGGAATGGAAGCCCGAGCGCCTTTTCGACGGCGACCCGGCCACCGCCTGGGCCTTCGCCAGCGAAGGGTCCAAGACCGAAGGGGAACTGACCCTGACCTTCCCCCGCCCCCTGCTGCTCACCGGCCTGGCGCTGGAGACGGGCCTGGGCAAGGCATCCGGAAACGGCCCCGACCTGGCCTCGCCCCTGGGCTTTCCCAAGTCCGTGTCGGTGGAGGTGGAGGGGCGCAAGCCCATGCGCTTCAACCTGGGCGACAGCCAGGCGCCGCAATTCCTCGGGCTGGGCTGGGTGATGGCCGACAAGGTGACGCTGCGCTTCTCCCCCGCTCCCGGCCAGCCGGCCGCCATCCGGGAGATCCGCTTCCTCGGCATGCCGTATGAATAGCGCCGCCCCGGCACGTGAACATCACGTGGCCGCCGGGCGCCGCGGCGAAGAGGAGGCCCTGCGCCATCTCCTCGCCAAGGGATACCGCCTCCGCATGCGCAATTACCGTTCGGGCCGCGGCGAAATCGATCTGGTGATGGATGACCCGGGGGGCTGGCTGGTCTTCGTGGAGGTGAAGGCCAACCGGTCCACGGCCTCCGGGCATCCCCTGGAGCGGGTGGATGGGCGCAAGATCCGGCGCCTGCAACGGCTGGCCCAACGGTATTGCCTGGAACACCGCCTGGAAGACCGGGACATCCGCTTCGACGTGATCGGCATCGAACTCCGGGATACTGTTCCGGGGAAGCCCCCTGCAGCGGAAGGCGGCCCCGGGCCGGCGGTGCAGCATATCGAGAACGCCTTCCTTCCGGATGCGGGCGCGTACTATCCTTCCCGATAGGCCCTATCCACCGTCCCCGCAATCGCTTATATTGGTGATTTCCAGTCATTGGTGATTTCCCGACATGCGTCTCGAACTGCATCCCGTTACCCCGCAGACCCGCCTCATGAAGCGGGTCCTGGAATCCTTCGAATCGGACGGCGTGATCATCTATCCCACCGACTCCGGGTACTCCCTGGGCTGCAACGCCCTGTCCCGCAAGGCCGTGAACCGGCTCTACCACCTGAAGCGGGCCATGAAGAAATACCTGATGGCCCTCATGGTGCGCGACTTCAGCGCCTTGTCGGAGTTCGCGCGCATCGACAACGAGGCGTTCCGGTACATGAAGCACCTGGTGCCGGGCCCTTATACCTTCGTGCTGCCCTCCACGGTCCGGGCGCGCAAGCTCCTGGAGGTCAACCGCCCGGAAGTGGGCGTGCGCATGCCCTCCAGCTCCTTCACCGACGCGCTGTTCGCCCTCTCCCCCCGCTCCGTCATCCTCACCACGGCGGCCAAGATCCAGGAGGAGGACATCCTCATCGATCCGCTGGAAATCGAGGAGCAGTACGGCCACCTGGTGGATTTGATCGTCGATCAGGGACCCAAGCCGGTGAATCCGACCACGGTCATCTCCTTGCGGGACGGGACGGCGGAGGTCATCCGGGAAGGCGCGGGGCCGGTGCCCGGAAGCGCGCACTGAGGCGCCTCCGAGGCGGGATCGAGAGCCCCTAAGCCGGGGAATATCCCGCGAGTATCGCCTTGACCACGGCGAAGGAGTTCTTCGCGACGACGGGGAGGAAGCGGTGGAAATCCGCCACGGCGTCGCCGTCGGCCCGGTCCGAGAGGGTGCGGATCACCGCGTAGGGAAGGCCGTTCACGGCCGCCACCTGGGCCAGGGCGCCGCCCTCCATCTCCACCGCATCCCCCTTCAGCTCGTCCATCAGGTAGCGATGGTGGTTGATCTCGTCCCGGTTCATGAACTGGTCGCCGGTGAGGATGCGGCCCGCGAAGATGCGATGCGCCGGGGACCCCGGCCCGTCGGCGGGCGGCCGCGCCGCCAAGGCAGCCTCCACCAGGGACGGGTCCGCCGGGAAGGAGGTCCAATCGGTGTATAGTAGGTTGCCGCGCGGGAATCCCAGGGCGCGCCCGTCCACGTCATGCTGCACGCAGTCGCGGGCCACCACCACGTCGCCGATATCGTAGGCGGGGTTGAGGGCGCCGGCGACGCCGGTGAAGAGGAGAGCCGATGGGGCGAAGGTGTCGATGAGCTTCTGCGCAACCAGGGCGGTGAAGACCTTGCCCACCCCGGCCTTCACCACGACCGCCTCCCGGCCTTCCATGCGCACCCGGTGGAAGGTGAAGCCGCGCCATTCGACGCGCTGCAAGGTCAGGGCATGCGCCAGGAACTCGGAGACTTCGGCATCCAAGGCGCCCAGGATTCCCAGCATAAAGCGTCAAATATAGCTCAAGCCCCGCAAATCCCCGCATCGGGCGTGTTCAGATTTTTTAAACGGAATTGCGGCTGCTCCAGTAAAACCTTGTGTGGCGCCTTGGCCGCATCGCTATAATGATTCGCATCCATGGGCGCGGTTTTCAAAAGGACTTCGAGGGTTTCCATGTCATGGACCCTATCCCTGGCCGCCCTGGCCTTTGCCACCACCGCCGGCCATGCCTCCGCGGTGCTCCCGGATGAAGACGGGTTTTACGTATGCGGCACCCCGGAGGAACCCGGCGCCCTGGCCAAGGCCGCGGACCTGCCCCGTATCACCAAGGTGTACTCCGGGAAGTCGGTGGCCATCATGGTCCGGATCGCCTTCTCCGACATGCCGTACACGGTGAACGATTCCACCATCGCCAAGACCCACGCAGCGATCAACACCCTCTACCGCTCCATGTCCCGGAACACCTTCGAGTTCGATTTCAAGGTGCATTCCGAGGTCTGGACCGCCCCCAATACCGGTGCTTCCTACGTCTCCAACTTCAGCAGCCTGCAGAACTTCGTCACCACCAAGATGCGCGAAGCCGGTTACGTCAAGGGAACGAATTACACCGTCTTCGTCGCATCCTTCCCCCGCATCGGCCTGTCCTGGGCGGGGCTTTCCAACGGGCCGGGCAGCGGGGCCAATTACATCAACGGGTCCTACAGCAGCGGAGTCACCGCCCATGAGCTGGGCCATGCCGTGGGGCTCCCCCATGCCCATAGCGTAGAAGCCGGCGCCGACATCTTCGGCACTCCGGGCACGACCAGCCAGCACGTGGAGTACGGCAATCCCTTCGACGTGATGGGCAATGCCGGGGGCATGGGCCACTTCAACGTGAACTACAAGTGGCGCACGGGCTGGCTGGACGCCGACGAGGCGCTGGAAGTCCGGAACTCGGGCGTGTACCGCCTCTATGCCCAGGACAACGCCGTGCACAAGGGGCGCCTCCTGGGCATCCGCGTGCCGTCCTCGGATACGCGCTACGCCTACTGGTTCGAATACCGCACCGCCAACACCTCGGCGCGGCTGGGTTCGGCGGTGCTCTTCGAGGGCTTCACCACCACCACCAACCGCGGCATCCACATCCTCGACATGACGCCGGGTTCGCGCACCAGCGGCGACGCCCAGGACGGAATCCTGGCGGTGGGCAAGGAGTTCAAGGACAAGTACGGCATCGCCACCTTCAAGACCCTGGCCATCAACAACAACGCCTGGACCGAGGACGGCTGGGTGGACCTCGAGGTGACGATTCCGGGCACGGTCATGACGCGCTTCGACGGCAGGTCCGCCCTCATCACGGCCCTCAAGCCCGGCAATGCCCGGGTGATCGATCTGATGGGCCGCACCTTGGGCAATGCCTTGCCCGCCAAAATCCTGATCGTGAAGGGCTCGAACGGATATACCATGACCAACAGTTCGGAAGTCTTCCAGGCCTTGAAGTCCAGGTAGCATCCGGCGCGCCGCATGCGGCGCATGTTTCCCAGGTCCACCCCGCGGACCGGATTGGGGCCCT
>CBILQL010000015.1:0-18404 GCA_966238865.1 uncultured bacterium | reverse complement strand
CCTTCCGCCGCGGCATGGAGCCGGCCGCCGCGCACCGCGGCCACCTCCGGGGACAGGGACACAAGGGTGATGGCGGGATTGGCCGCGGGGGGCAGCACCTCGACCAGCAGGCTCTCCGGCGCGCCGCCCAGGTAGAGCGCGGCGGAATCCGCGAGGAACCGGACCTTTTGCACCGGCACCGGATCGGAGACGACGACCACGGCCGACGCGGTGACGGAGGCTTTCCATTTCGAGGCGGCGCGTAGTCGCGTCACGCCCTGGCGGAGCCCGCGCAGGGTCCCGTCCGCCTGGACGGTTGCAGTGCCGTCATCGTCCGTGCTCCAGAGGACCGACGCGTCGGAGGAGGACGGGGAACCCTTGGCCGAGGCGCGCTGCGGCGCTCCCCCCGCCGCCACCCGCAGGGTTTCCGGGACGACGGTTAGCCGCTCGGGGATGCGCGCGTCGAGGGCGACCTTGACCAGGATGGCGAGGCTCTTGGAGTCGTCCGAGCGCAGGCGGGCGGTCAGCTGGGCGGCGCCCGCGCGCAGTCCCTTCAGGTGCGCGGCGCCGACGGCGACGATGTCCGGATGGGACGAGCTCCAGAGCAGCGATTTGTCGGCCAGGTCGGCCGGACCGACGGCGATGGCGGGAAGCGGCAGGGAATCGCCTTCGAGGAGGAGGTATTCCCGGACCGCGGCGCTCAGGGCCGCGGACGGCGTCCGCACCAGCACGGTCGATTCGGTGCGCCGCGTCGACCCGTCGATGCGCTTCTCGAGCAGGTACACCTCCCGGCCGCCCGAGATGCCGATGATGCGGATGGTCGCATCGCCCCCGTCCCAATTCTCCAAGGCGAGGCCTCGCAGCTCTTCCGCATTGCCGACCGGTCCGTTGAACACCGTGTCGAGGACACGCCCTTCGTCGTTCGTGACGATGATCACGGCGCGCTCATACTGCTTCAGGGAATCGTAGAGGTCCGGGAAGGTGATCGTGTCTTCGTAGCGGGTTTCGCCACCCAGGCGGCAACCCATGACGAGAAGGACGGCGCCGAGAACCAGGGCGAGGGAAAAGCGGGAAAACATGCTGGCAAGCGGGCGGAACGGCATCACTCCACCTCGAGTTCGCGATTGACGGTTTTGGGCTCCTCGGAGAAGTAATACCAGGCCACGGCCCCGGCGGCTACCGCCACGGCGCCGGCCCCGAGCAGGTACTTCCCGCTCCCTCCGGTTTTTTTCTTCCCGGGAGGACTTGGGTTCCCGGAGCCCTGGGCGCCGGAATCCCCCTTGGCGCCTCCCGCCACGATGTCGTTGCCGCGGTCGTATTTCACGCGCGCTGCGTCGAACTCGTCCTTGATGTTCTTGAAGATCATGTAGATCATGTCGCTGGCGTACATGTCGAGGATGCGCGCGGTGGGCTCCACGGCGAGCAGCTGGTGCATGTAGCGCTTGCCCTTCTCGCGGGTCTCGTACTTGGCCGCGTGCATCACGCCGAGATGCTTGAAGGCGAAGACGCTGTCCTCGTGGGTATGGCCCGTCCCGTAGCGGAACGAGGTCTCCAGCTTGTCGATGGCCTGGTCGAATTCGCCGTCCAGGTAGAGACGGCGCACCAAAGCGGTGTCGAGCAGGGTCTTGGAGGTGTTCGAGGCCGCGGCCGGCGGGGACGCGGGACGGGCGGAGGCCGAAGGGGCCTTGCCCGGAGCGGCCTTCGGGGCGGCCTGGGCGCCGGCGCCGAGGACGCCGATAAGCGCGGCACCGGCAAAAATTGGACGCACCCTATTGGAAAATCGGACCAGGCCCATGCTGTCCCTCCCCGGACAAATCGCGGTTCGCCCCGTCCGCCCGGCCACGTTTGCCTTAGCACGGACGGTCAGGAAATAAAGTAACCCCCGGGTTCGAATCCAAGATTGACGGGCATCACAAATCGGTTACCGGGCCGGATCCGCGGCGCAGCCGGCCGCAGCGGGAGGGGGAATCCAGGAAGCCGCTAATCAATCAGTACGAACCTGCGGGTCCGGCCGATGCCGTCCGCCCGGAATATCAATCCCTGAGGATGATGCCCCGCCCGCTGCCCGGCAATCGCTTCTTCCGATCCTCCCTGCGGCTGTAGCCCCGCGCCCCGCCCCGCCGGTAGCGCGAGCGGGCCGGATCCAGGGCGCAGGCCAGCATGAAGTCGATGGTGGACTTGAAGACCGCGATGAGGTTGTCCTGGGGCCGGCCCGGCAGGCGTTCCAGGCCCCTGCGGTCCGCCTCGTCCAGGAAGCAGTGGATGGATTCCAGGGTGGAGAGGCAGTAGGCGGCGGGCTGCTCCTTGATCTCGAAGATGGATTCCCGGTCGGTGGTGAAGGAGAGCCGCGGCAGGGCGCGTACGTTGCGGCTCAGGGTGATCATCTTCTTGGCGCATTGCCAGGTCCCGTCGACGAGGAACAGCACCAGCCTGCGGCCTTCGCGCTTGGCCTCGATCAGGGGCGTCACGTCGTCCCGTGAGACGTTCAGGGAGCGCTCGCCCGGGTACAGCACCATGCACATGTTGGCGGGGTCGGCTATGAGGGCGTTCACGGCCGGGTCGTCGGTGAAGTCCACGCCCATCAGGATCTCGGAGTTCCGCAGGGTGGCCCGGCAGATGTGGCCGGTTCCGTTCTTCTCCCGCTTGTACTCCTTCGGGTGCAGGAGGATGACGAACCGGGTGTCGGTGTCGAAGGGCCGGATGGAGGGGCAGAGGCAATGGGCCTCGGGCCACCGGCAGCGGTAGCAGGTATTGCGCATCGGCTTCAATAATAGCAAGCCTGGAGCCCCCCGGGGTGCCGGGGCCGGAGAAGGGCCCCGCAGGGGCCCATGCCGTCGGTTCCGGAGCGGGAAGTCTTAGTGGATCATCAGGGCGCCGGAGCTGGTCTTGCGGGCTTCGGTCACCCGGACCATGTACATGCCCTTGGGCAGGCCGGCGGTGTTGAGGCGGGATTCCGCGCCGGTTTCGCCGTGCATCACCAGGCGGCGGGTGCCGCGCAGGTCATAGACGGCGATGTCGCGCGGGGCGGTCAGGTCGCCGGAGAACCGGAGGACATGGGCTCCGTTCCCGGACACCAGCTTCCAGCCGGCTTCGGCCATCCGGGGCTGCGCCACCGGCACGGCCGGCGGCGTCGCCTTGTAGTCCTCCCCCGGCCCGAACTTGTTCAGGGTGTAGACCGCGAACTGGGTGAACAGGGCGCGTCCGGACACGGAAGTGACGTTGTTGGGGACGATCTTGACCACCCAGCCGGTGGTCAGGTTGCCGACCGTCAGGGTGACGTGCAGCTTGTCCGCGGAGAGCGTGGCCGACGACACCGAGAGCGCGGTGTTGCTGGTATTGTTCCCGCCGCCGTATTCTTCCACGGCGTTCTGGCGCCACTTGCTGACGGTATAGGAGCCCGCGTTGTTCACCGGCTCGGTGAATTCGATGTCGAAGCTGTTGTTGCCCAGGGAGCGCACGGCCTTGATTTCGAAGACCGGGTTGTTGTTGTCGCGCAGGACCTGGAAGCCGCCGGCCATCCCGCTGCGGGCGCCCCAGCAGCAGTTGCTGCCGAGGTCTCCCATGTAGATGTCCCCGTTGGCGGCCTGCTTGAGGCGATGGACGCCCGTCAGGGTCCCGGTCTTGATGAAGGGGAGGATCACGCCCTGCAGCTCCCCGCCCACCTTCTCGACGAACACCCGTACCACGGGGTTGGCATGGTTGACCACCAGGTCCGGCACCAGCAGCTGGCCGGCGAAGCGGCCCTGCCGCAGGACCAGGGGGTTGCCCCAGGAGCGGCCCACTTCGTTGTTGTCCCAATTCGCCCAGACCACCGGGGGGGTCTCGGTATTGTTGTTGGCGGTCTGGCAGGCGTTGGCGGGATTGGTGCGGTGCCCGTAGAACTTGCCCTGGCGCACGTGGATGACCTTGGAGGACGGGATCCAGGATCCCTGGTTCTCGCTGACGAAGATGTCCTCGCCGTTGATGTCCATGCCGTTGGGATTGCGGAAGCCGCAGGCGACGGTCGAGCTGGTGCCGTCGAGGTTCAGCTTGTACATGGTGGAACGCCCGGCCAGGGCCTGGGTGCCCGGCCAGGAGCCGGAGCCCCAGTCATAGCCTCCCGTGTGCACGTCCGAGGACAGGCCGGCGTAGAAGGCGCCGTCCAGGTGCTCGATGTCGTAGGGGAGGTTCAGCATGCTGTTGTCGGACGGGAAGGCCTGGTTGATGTTGTTGTATTCGTCGGCGACGCCGTCGCCGTCCTTGTCCACGAGCTTGGTCAGGCCCTCGCGCTCCATGACGTAGATGTCGTTGCCGACCACCTCGATGCCCATGACATTGTCGAGGCCCTTGGCGAAGCGCTTGACCTGGACGCCGGTGAGGGTGGGAAAGCCGCTCAGGATGAACAGGGAGGAGGGGACGCCCCACTCCGCGACCACGACCCGCCCGTCGGGGAGGAATTCCATGTCGCCCACGAGGGGCCGGGAGCTGTTGCTCGAGGTGAAGATGTTGTTCGCGAAGGACACGGTGGTGAGCGAATAGCCCCCGTGGACCTGGGCGGAGGCCATCCCCGCGGCCAGCCCGAGGAATGCCGCCTGCAGCGCAATGCGTCTCATGTTCTTTCTCCCCCTCACCAGGAACCGGTGACGACCGCGGTGCCGTTCGCGGCGATGTTGAAATATTGCGGATTGGAGCCGGAAATGGTCCCGCCGCTGCCGGCGGTCCAGCTCTCGCCGGCGGCCGTGGTGCCGGTCAGGCGCGTCCGGATGCTCTGGCCCGTGCCCAGCCCCGAGACCGTGATGGTGCGCTTCAGGCCGCCGTTGCCGCCGGCGACGTATTCCGGCTCTTCCGAGATGTGGATGGTGGTGGCGCCGGCGATGACGTCGTACCGCAAGGCGGCCGTGGTCTGGGCGGCGTTGGTGTAGGTGAATCCGCGGTACACGGTCTGCGAGGACGTCGTGGTGCCGTTGTTCTGGAGCTCCCACATCTGGGCGGTGGTGTTGCGGTGCAGCACGGATCCGCCGCTGAAGACCAGGACGCTGCCGTAGGCCAGGTGGCCGTAGGTGCCATTCCCGTCCTGGGCGGTGCCGGTGCGGACCTGGTACAGGCCGCAGCCCTGGCCGGTCTCGGTGCTGTACAGCGCCGTGAATCCCTGGTTCAGCAGCACGGCCACCAGGCGGTTCTTCTGGTTCCCGGGCCGGGCGCTGCTGTTCGTGCTGTTGTCGAAATTGATGGCGGTGCGGAAAATGAAGGGATCACGCGGCCTGGTTTGCGCGAAGGCGGCTACCGCCGACGCGAGCGTGACGGCGCAAATGAAACCTTTCCTCATGATCCAATCCTCCACTGCGATGCTGCTTCCGGAATTCCCGATCCCCGTATCCGGACGCGGACCCTGCCGCAGGTCCCCAATATGGGAAAAGATGGCCGGATGCGGTTCCGGCCCCTGCCGGGAACGGTTTTCTTCGTTGACGGCTTGGTAACGGCGTTTTGGGACTCAGGGACGTCCCCGGCCGGCCCTTGCGCGGGACGGCAGCGGTTCAGAGCTCCCCCGCCAGCGCGCCATGCCGGCGCAGGAAGGCGGCCGAGGCTTCCATGGCCCGGCGGTAGTCGTCCTTGAAGGGGTAGAGGTCGGGGGTGAAGTCGCCGCGGTAGCCGATGTCCCGCAGGGCCGCGAAAACGGCGTCGAAATCGACGTCGCCGTCGCCGAACAGCTTGTGGGCGTGGACCCGGCCCCGGATGTCCTCCAGGTGCAGGTTGGCGAGACGGGGCCCCAGGTCGCGCAGGGCGGCGCCGATGTCCTCGCCCAGCACGTGGCTGTGGCCCACGTCGAAGGTGAGGAGGAGCCGTCCGGGGAAGGCGTCGCCGAGGGCCTTCATCTGGGCGGCGGAATGGATGACGTGCTCGGGCTCCTGCTCCACGTTGAGATGCATGCCGGCGGGCAGGCCCGCGGCCAGGGCGGCGATCTCGCCGCGCAGGGCCGCTATCTGCGCCTCCGGAGAGGCGCCGTCCTCGGGCAGGCCCGTGGTGAGGCATACCGAGGGGCAGTCGAGGAAGCCGGCCACGGCGACGGCCCGGGCGGCGGCCATGGCCTTGCGCCCGCGGCCCGCGTCGTCCAGGGAGGAGAGCCCGGGCTTGTGGGCCTCGGGGCCCAGGAGGAAGGGCGATCCCAGGTGGACGCCGCGCACGGCGAGGCCGGCGGCATGGAAGATGTCGCGGACGCCGCGCCAATGGGCGGCATCGGCGGCCCGCTCCAGCATGGCCGCGGTCAGGACCAGCTCGACGCCCCGGAACGGGCTCCCGCCCAGGGTCTCGGCTATCTCGATCGGGGTGAAGCGGTCCGGAAGCGATCCCGTGCTATAGCAGAGCATCCCAGTACTCGAGCAGGACGCGGCTGAGCTGGAAGTCGCATACGGGCGTGAGCACCGACCCCTCGTGGCGGTTCACCTCGCCGACGGCCTTGAGGAGGATGAAGGCCGATCCCTTGCCCACCTTCTTGTTGTCCTTCTGCACGCTGGCCAGGATCTGGCCCACGGAGATGTCGTTGGGGACGGGCGGGATGCCGTGCAGGCGGGAGAGCAGCAGGGTCTGCTTCTTCCATTCGTCGAGCGGCAGGAGGCCCAGGTGATGGGCCAGGTGGCCGGCCACGTTCATGCCGTGGTACACGGCCTCGCCGTGCAAAAGGCGGCCGGCGGAGAGGAATTCCAGGGCATGGCCGACGGTGTGGCCGTATTCCAGCATCAGCCCCTCGCCCTTCTCCAGGGGATCCAGGCGGGCGATTTCGAACTTCTGCTCCAGGCTGCTGCGCAGGAGCGCCTCCACCCGGGGCACCGAGAAGGCGTCCCGGGCCGCCTCGCCGGAGAAGAAATGCAGGGCCTCCTCGTAATGGCGGCCGCCCAGGAGCAGGGCGTTCTTGCAGTACTCGACGGCGGCGGCCCGGAGCTGCCGCGGCGGCTCGGTGCGCGTGAAGGCCGGGTCGGCGACGGCGGCGACGGGCGTGTTGAACAGGCCCAGCCGGTTCTTGCCGCCGGCGAAGTTGATGCCCTGCTTGTTGGAGACGATGACGTCGCTCTGGGCCATCAAAGTGGTGGGCACCTGCACGAAACGGATGCCGCGGTACACGAGGCTCGCGGCCAGGCCGCCGATGTTGAGGACCACGCCGCCGCCGAAGTTGACCACCACCGTGGACTTGGTGATGCCGCGCTCGAACATCCCCTGGCAGAGGATCTCCAGGTTGGCGAGCTTCTTCTCCGCCTCTCCCTCGGGGATGAGCAGGATCTCGGGGGCGAAATGCGGCGCCAGCAGCTGGAGCAGGGCGGCGCCGTGCAGGCCGAAGGTCTTGGTGTCGGAGACGATGACGACCTTGTCGGGCTTGAGGCCTTCGAGGATACCCGGCAGCAGGGCGATGGACCCCTCGCCGAAATGGATGGGCATGTCCCCCTTGAGCGGGGAGACCCAGGTCTCGGTGCGCGAATCCTTCCGGAGACGGACTCCGGCCGCGACGGCCTTGCCCGCGGAGGCCTTGCCCGCGACATCTTCGGCCAGTCCTGTCTTCACCGGGCCTATATTCTCGTCCCCACCCAAGCGAAAGCTCCCCTCGTTCGACGGCACCGTCCCGGAAAGCGCCTTTTGCAGGCGTCTCCCTGGCAACCCTGGCTCGCAGTCCAGGGGAATCCCTTGAATCCGCGGTAATCGGCCGGCCCGTTTTGCTAAATTAATTTACCGCGGCCCGGAGGAATTGGGAACCGATTTGTTGGTCCCCCTCCCCGCGATCCTTCCGCCTAAAGCATGGAAAACCCATGCGGGGGGCTCTAAAAAGTGAAACCGGCCGAACTGACGTATTGCACCAATGTGCATGCCCTGGGGGATTTCGCTTCCTGGGAACGCCTGATCGGGTATTTCGGCCCCGCTGTCCGGGAGCGGCTCGACTGGCCACGCCTCCCGATGGGGCTCTGGTTCCCGGCGTCCCTGCTGGAGGAGATCGATCGCGATCCGGAAGCCCTGCGCGCCCGCGTCCGCGCCCTGCTCGCCGACCTGCGCCTCGGGACCTTCACCTTCAACGCATTCCCCTACGGGAACTTCCATGACAAGGTGGTGAAGACCAGGGTCTATTCCCCCGATTGGACCGACGCGCGCCGCCTGGACTACACGGTAGCCTGCGCGCGGCTGCTGGCCTCCCTGCTGCCCCCGGGCGCGGAGGGCTCGGTGTCCACCTTGCCCCTGGGCTGGCGCATCGGCTGGAGCGAGGACCATTCCCGGCGCGCCGCGGAGCGCCTCTGCGCCTTCGTGCGCGAGGCCCTCGACATCGCCGCCCGCGAGGGGAAGGCCATCCGCTTAGGGCTGGAGCCCGAGCCCGGCTGCGCCCTGGAGACCACGCCCCAGGCCATCGCCTTCTGGGAGCGCTGCCTGCGACCGGCCGCCCGCGGGGCGGGCCTGTCCGAGGCGGACCTGACGGCGCATATCGGCCTCTGCTACGATACCTGCCACCAGGCGGTGCAGTTCGAGGACGCCTGCGCCGTGCTCGACGAGCTGCATGCGGCCGGCATCCCCATCGCCAAGATGCAGCTCTCCAGCGCGCTGGAGTTCAAGCCCGATCCGGCCCGGCGCGGCGAGGCGCTGCGGCGGGCCTTCTGCGAGGAGCGCTTCCTGCACCAGACCCGGGTGAAGACCCCGGACGGCATCGTGGCCTTCGACGATCTGCCCGACGCCCTCGACATCGCCGGCCCCGCGGAGGGCGGGCGCGGCGCGGCCGGCCCGGACGGCGGCATCGACCTGTGGGCGCATCCCTGGCGCGTCCACTTCCACGTCCCCATCGACGCGCCGGGTCTGCTGGATCCCGCGCGCGTCGGCACCACCCGGGACGAGATGATCAGGGCCTATCGCCATGCCCGCGCCAAGGGCCTGTGCCGCCACTTCGAGGTGGAGACCTACACCTGGAGCGTGATGCCGGAGGCCCACCGCCCCGCGACGGAGGCCGCCCTGGCGGATTGCCTCGCCCGGGAGCTCCGCTTCATCGAATCGCTGGACGGGAAAGCCAAGGGGTAACATGCACAAGACCGCGGTCCTCAATGTCGTGGGCCTCACGCGCTCCCTGCTGGAAAGGTCCGGCGCGGACGGCGCCCCCTGCATGCCCCGCCTCAAGGCCTTCTTCGACGCGGGCTGGAAAGCCGATCTGAAGGAGCAGTTCCCGGCCGTCACCTGCTCCAGCCAGGCCGCCATGCTCACCGGCGAGCCCCCGTCCCGCAACGGCGTCGTCGCCAACGGATGGTACTTCAAGGATCTCTCCGAGGTGGGCTTCTGGAAGCAGAGCAACCGCCTGGTGGAGGGCGGGAAGGTCTTCGAGGCGCTGAAGCGGGAGAATCCCGGATTCACCTGCGCCAAGCTGTTCTGGTGGTACAACATGTACGCGGACGTGGCCTGGAGCGCCACCCCGCGGCCCCAGTACCCGGCGGACGGCCGCAAGATCTTCGACATCTACACCGAGCCCCTGTCCCTGCGCAATGATCTGGTGGGCGCCCTGGGGGAGTTCCCCTTCTTCTCCTTCTGGGGCCCGGGATCCGGCATCGCCTCGTCCGAGTGGATAGCCGCCTGCGCCAAGCGGGTCTTCGCCGAAAAATCCCCGACCCTGAGCCTCGTCTACCTGCCGCATCTCGATTACGACCTGCAGCGCTTCGGCCCCGACGACGCGCGCATCCCGGCCCAGCTCGCCGCCATCGACCGGGTGGCCGGCGACCTGATCGGCTTCTACCGCGAGCGGGGCGCGCGCGTGCTGGTGGTCTCCGAATACGGCATCTCCAAGGTGAGCCGCTGCGTGCATCCCAACCGCGTGCTGCGGGAGGCGGGGTTCCTGGAGGTCCGCCCGAGCCTCACCTGGGAGATGCTGGACGCGGGCGCGAGCCGCGCCTTCGCCGTGGCCGATCACCAGATCGCCCACGTGTACGTGAAGGACAAGGCCCGCGTCGGCGAGGTGGCGGCCCTGTTCGAGAAGCTGCCGGGCCAGCGGCGGGTGCTGGCCGGGGACGCCATCCGGGAGGCCGGTTTGGACCACCCCCGCAGCGGCGACGTGATCCTCATGGCCGAACCGGACACCTGGTACTCCTATTATTACTGGCTCGACGACGCCAAGGCCCCGGACTTCGCCCGCTGCGTGGACATCCACCGCAAGCCCGGCTACGATCCGGTGGAGCTGTTCCTGGATCCGGACAAGAAAGCCGTCAAGCTGCGCATGGCCCTGAAGCTCCTCCGCAAGACCCTGGGCTTCCGCTATTATATGGACGTGATCCCGCTGCGGCCGGAGCTGGTGAAGGGCAGCCACGGGACCCCCGCCGACGACCCCGCCGAGGGCCCCCTGGCCGTCTCCGATCACGGCGCCGAGGGCCTCTCCCGCGGACCGGGCGCGCGCCTGCCCATCACTGCGGTGCGGAACCTGATCTTCGACCACGTCGTGCGCGCCGATCTCGTCGCCGCCCCCCATGTCGTCGGAGCGCCATGAAGTCCAAGGCCTTCCTCTCCCTTGTGCGCATCCCCACGGTGTTCAGCTCCATGTCCAACGCCTATGCCGGCTGGTTCATCGGCGGGGCGCGGGAGCTGTCGCCCGCCCTGGCCCTCGGCGTCGGGGCCGCGGCCCTGTTCATCATGGCCGGCATGGCGCTCAACGACATCGCCGACCGCGAAGTGGACGCCAGGGAGCGGCCGGACCGGCCCATCCCCTCCGGCGCCGTGAGCCTGCGCGCGGCCTGGGCCGTCAGCCTGGGGATGATGGCGGCGGGCCTCGGCCTCCTGCTCGCCGCCAACCCCCTGTCGGCGCTGGTGGGCGCGGCGCTGTGCCTCGCCATCTTCGCCTACAACTTCGCCCTCAAGTCCACGGCCCTGGGGCCGGCTTCCATGGGCCTGTGCCGGGTGCTCAACCTCCTCGCGGGCATGTCCCTCGGCTGGGAGTCCTGGCCCCGCTGGACCTCGCTGCCCCCCGCCGTAACCGGCGCGTTGTTCTCCCTGTGGGCCTACATCGCCCTGGTCACCTACCTGGCCCGGGACGAGGTGCAGGGCAATACGCGCGCCAAGGCCCGCCGCTTCCTCGGAGGCATCGCTGCCTGGTTCATCGCCTGGTCGCTGGCCATCTGGACGGGCATGGGCCCGGGCCAGAGCCTCACCATCCTGGCCATGGGGGCGGTCTGGCTCATCCACCTGCTGTTCCTGCTGCGCCCCTTCCGAGACCTGGCCCGGGATCCCTCCCCGCGCCATACCGGCCGCACCATCGGGGCCATGCTCCGCACCGTCCCCCTGGCAGACGTGCTGGCCATGCTGGCCGCCGGCGCCCCCCTCATCGCGGCCCTGCCGGGCATGCTGTGGATCCTGCCGGCGTGGCTTGTGGGGCGGCTGTTCTATTCCACCTGAATCGATCTGCGCTTCGGCCAGAGCCGCGCAAATCCTCTCCGGATGCTTCAACGGCTATTTCTAACAAATTTTACGCTTGATTTTTCAGATTTCGCAAGTATAATTGGAATTATACTTGGTAGATGATCATGGCCCAACTCACCATCTATATCGATGACGACAGCATCAAGCGCATCGAAGAAGCCGCGGCCCGGGAAAAAAGCTCCGTGTCCGGATGGGTGAAGAAGCGGCTGGTCCAATCCCTGGAAGACCAGTGGCCTGCGGAATATCTCAAGCTATTGGGAGCGCTGGCGGATAGCGATTTGCAGAGACCGCCGGAACCGGAGCCGTCTGCGGACACCCCGCGCGAATCTCTCTGATCGTCCCTGCATGTACCTGCTCGACACCAACATCTGCATCTACCTGCTGAAAGGCGCCTTCGAGCCGCTGAAAGCAAGATTCGCGGGCAACCCGCCCTCGAAGATAGGGATACCCGCCATTGTCAAGGCGGAACTCTATCTGGGCGCATATAAAAGCATGCGGCGGGAAGCGACGCTGGCGGTTCTGGACGCGTTTCTCGCGCCGCTCCGCATCCTGCCTTTCGGCGATGAGGAGTCCATCTTCTATGCCCGCATCCGATCCGAAATGGAGGCTGAAGGCAAGCCAATCGGCCCGAACGATCTTCTGATCGCTTCGACGGCGCTCGCCCAAGGTGCGGTGCTGGTCACTCATAACACCCGGGAGTTCAGCCGGGTGAGAGGATTGGCCTGGGAAGACTGGACAAGCTGACAGGCAGCAAGCACATCGAAGTGCGAAGGGATTCGGAAACGAATCTTCCGATTACATCGCTGCAATCCGGGCATAAAGCAGTTCGTCCGCCACCTTCCCGTCCTTGATGGCGCTGCGCCGAAGCCGCCCTTCGAGCACGTAGCCGCATTTCTCCAGCACCCGCGCCGAAGCGGGGTTCCACTCGAGGACGCGCGCGAACACGCGGCGCAGCCCCAATGTCGCGAAGGCATGGGAGGTGAAGGCCGAGACCGCGGCGGTGGCGATGCCGCGGCCCCAGTACGGCTCGCCCAGCCAATAGCCGATCTCGGCCGTGAGGACGCGGATGTCTTCTCCGGGGAGCAGGCCGATGCCGCCGGCCAAGACGCCGGGATCGCTGCCTATGACGCCGGGGCCGCGGGCGGGGACTTCGGAGCTGCCGGCTTGCGCACCGGTGCCGCCGGCCGCGGGAACCCGGCATTCGATCGCGAAGTCGGTCGGCGGATGCCGCAGGGCCGCGCCGCGTATCCAGCGCCGGGCATCCGCCAGGGTATAGGGGTGCGGAAAGCGATCGGCCAGGTTTATCCAGACGCGGCGGTTGTCGGCCAGGGCGACGAGCGGCTTGGCGTCGTCGGAGCGCCAGGGGCGGATGGTTCCGCCGGGGAAGGGGATGCCGGCGAAGGGACCGTCCGTCTTGCGATCGGAGCTGCGGGGAAGTCGGAGAGCGGCCATGCCCCAAGATAATCCCGGGTGGGCGGTTGGAAAAGTCCGTGCGAGCGCCGGACGGACCCGCGGCCCGGGGCCGGTCCTCCCGGTTCGGCGATTGACAGGAATTGGCGCGAAGTTTACCCTGTTAACAAATGTCGGAGCTTCCCAGCCTAATTCTGGCCTCGGCCCGGGACCTCTATCTCGAGAAGGGGCTGCGCGGTTTTTCCATGCGCCACCTGGCGGGAAAGCTCGACGTCAGCCCCACCGCCCTCTACCGGCACTACCGGAACAAGGAAGAACTCATCCACAAGGTGATCGAGGAGGCGGTAAAGGTGTTTTCCACCTACCTGTTCACCTCGCTGGCCGGCCGCACCCCCGAGGATCGCTTCCGCCTGGGCAGCGAGGCCTACCTCGATTTCGCCCTGGAGCAGAAGAAATATTACGAGGTCATCTTCATGGCCCCGGAGCAGATCGGGATTGGGCCGGCCCCGGAATGCGTGCAGAACGAGGACCTGGCCACTTACCGGCTCCTGATCGACAGGGTGCAGGAATTGATGGACACGGGCGTACTGGCGAAAGATGATCCTAAGGATATCGCGGTGAACATATGGGCGCATCGCCACGGGCTCATTTCCCTTTACCTGGCCGGCAAGCTGCCCATGGACGAATCCGAATTCCGCAGGATTTACCGGGATAGCGACGAACGCCTCCTCCGCGGTCTCCGCGCCCCCTGAATTTGTACTTTCCTGTCCCGGACGGTGACACCTCGGCGCTTTTGCGGTGTTACATATCGTTACCACGGGTTAACCAGAGGTTGACCCTGACAGGGCAGTTTTCCGAGCGCTCGTCTTGACGTGCGAAAACGGCCTTGTTTACATTGTTAACTTCGATTTTCCATTCGGTAAGGACGGTTCCCAGGACATGAAGAAGACCGCAGCGAATCGGGGGGGAACCCTCACCGCCTGCTCCCTCGCCCTCGCCCTGGCCGCGGCCTCCGGGGCCGATGCCCGCAAGGCGCCGGTCGCCGTCCCCCTGGACACGGTCCGTTTCCAGGGTACCTTCGCGGATACCTCCTTCGACCGGGCGGCCCCGGTCCTCCTGGAGGTGCTGGAGACCGGCGACACCCTGAGCCTGTCCCAGGGAGCGGCCTTCAGCGTGCGGCTGCCCGTCGACTCCCTGTGGAACCTCTGCTTCAGCGGCCGGCCGGCGGAGGCGCGGCCCGGAGCCCCCGCCGACTCCGGCGCCGCCCCGGGGGATTCCCTGCCCGCGACGGCCGCGGCAGCCGGGGATTCCGCCGCCGGATCCGCCGGGGAGGCCCGCCTCGAGAAATGCTTCGAGCTCCGGTATGCCGGGAGCGACAGCGTCTTCCGATCCGCCATCGGGGAGGGTCCGGCCACCGTGGTCCTGGAGCCCGAGGCGGCCCCGGCGGCCCTGGCCCCGGCCTCGGATGCCGGCGCGGAGGAGGAAGGCGACCAGGGCACCTTCCGGCCCGACGACGCCGTCCAGCTCAAGAAGGTGCTGGTGCGGGCCCAGCGCGCGCCCAAGCGCTCCCTGGGCAAGAGCACCGTGTCCGCCAAGCTCATCAAGCGCATGCCCGGCCTGGCCGAGGCGGACGTGATCCGATCCATCCAGGCCCTGCCCGGCGTGGTCGCCAGCTCCGACTTCTCCACCAAGATCTACGTGCGCGGCGGGGGATCCGACCAGAACCTCATCCTGCTGGATAGGGCCGTGGTGTATTCGCCGGTGCACTTCTTCGGCCTTTTCTCCACCTTCCTGGTGGAGGGCATCGACGAGGTCAACTTCTACAAGGGCGGCTTCCCGCCCGAATACGGGAACCGCCTCTCCTCGGTGCTCGACATCAAGTCCCGCACCGGCGGCAAGGACACCGGCGACACCT
This sequence comes from uncultured bacterium, assembly GCA_966238865.1. GTDB lineage: Bacteria > Fibrobacterota > Fibrobacteria > UBA11236 > UBA11236 > CBILQL01. The sequence continues at coordinate 3,709 of CBILQL010000015.1, read as the reverse complement.
GGTTCAAGGGATCGTCGATCAAGATCAGCACCTTCGCCTCCCAGGCCCATACCGAGGGGCGCCAGGGGCCGTTCCGCTGGCTGCTGGCCGGCCGCCGCACCTACATCGACCAGATGCTCGGCTTCCTGCGCAGCATCGACGCCACGGAACTGGACCTGCCCTACGCCTTCTACGACCTGCAGGGCAGCGGATATTACGACCTGGGCGGGGGGAACAGCTTCCTGCTGTCCTTCTACCAGGGGCGCGACGAGCTGGTGTTCTATCCCTTCGAGGTCGATTGGGGCAATACCGTCATCCCGGCGAACCTCAACCTGCGCCTCACCACGGAACTGTCGAGCCGCACCTCCCTGTCCTACAGCCTGTTCAGCCAGGGCTTCGGCCTGGAGAGCATTTTCAAGTTCTACAACCGCATCGCCACCTACAACCTCACCCAGTCCTTCGAATACTCCGGGCTGGAGGACCACCGGCTGACCCTGGGCGGGGACTTCAACTGGATGCAGACCATCTTCACCAACGAGCAGCCGGTGGTCAAGCTCAGGCTCCGGGACTACACCGGCTTCTTCCTCAACAACCGGTTCGCCCAGGACAAGTGGACGTCGGGCTCCGCGGAGGTCACCGCCGGCGCGCGGCTTTCGTGGTCCTCGACCCTGCCCGCCCCGTACCTGGAGCCGCGCCTCTCCTACAAGTACCGCCTGACGCCGGAACAGAGCCTCGACCTGCACGCCGGCTACTACGTCCAGTACATCAACTCCATCAACTTCGCGGACCAGGAGAGCCTGAACGAGTTCTATTATCCGGCCAAGGAGGTCGCGTACCGCACGGTGAACCCCACCACCTCGCTGCTCCTGTCCGCCGGGTACGGCGTGGAGAAGATCCGCGGCGCCTGGGACATCACCCTGGAGGGCTACTACAAGACCCTCAACCACCTCGCCGTTTTCGCGTCCGAGGAGCTGCCCGACTCCCTGCAGGACCGTTCGGACCTCACCCTGGGCGACAACTTCAAGGAGGCCAACGGCTACAGCATCGGGTTCGAAGTCTCCCTGCGCCGCCCCGAGGGCCTGCTGTTCGGCGGCCTAAGCTATTCCAACGGCACCTCGGTGATCCGCGAGGACAACAGCACGGAGGCCTACTTCCCCCGGTGGCACCAACCCCACAGCTTCAAGGCCGACCTGGCGATCAACTGGCGCGGCAAGGACGGCATCTGGAACGCGAAGAAGAAGGGGCGCTACTTCCGCTCCTCGACCACCCTCAAGTACGCCACCGGCCTGCCCTATACCGAGGTGCTCGGCTACGTGCCCGTCCATTTCCAGGACCAGAGCCCGGGCGAAAGCGCCGGCGGGCCCAACCCGGAGTTCGGCGGCGACCTCGCCACCGTCAACGGCAACCGCAACGCCGCCTTCGTCCCCGCCTACCTGCGCTGGGACGCCAAGGTGGTGGACTGGGGCCGCGAGGGCAAATGGAACTTCTCCTGGACCATCCTGAACCTGACCAACCACGAGAACATCTTCTTCTACAGCTATGACCAGCAGACCAATCCGCCGGAGCGCGTCGTCATCACCCAATTCCCCTTCTTCCCCATGCTGGTGAACTATGAATACTACTTCTGAACGCGTCGCGCGCTCCCGGTTCCCGGCGGCGCTGGCCGCGGTCCTGGCGCTGGGGGGTTGCCTTCCGGGACCCTGGGACTACTACCCGGAGGATCCCCCCATCTTCCGCGGCCTGTGGATGAACGCCTACGCCATGGCCGGCAAGCCCATCACCCAGGTGTGCCTGGAGCGCTTCGTCGACATCGGCGAAGAGTATACCGACGCCTTCGCCTTCTACGACAGCGCCTCCGTGCGGATCACGGGACGGTTCGGCGATTCCGCCGGGGGCAGCGCCCCCGCCACGTTGGAACTGGCCGGACGTGCGGACGCCCCCAACTGCTTCGCCGGCGATTCCGGCGCCCTGGTCCTGCGGGGCGAGGCCTACGACCTGGAGGCCCGGGTGGTCTGGGACAGCTCCGGCACGAAGGTGACCAACACGCTCACCGCCACCGCCCGGGTGCCCGGCGGATTCTCGATCCTCGACTCGGCGGTGGCCCCCCTGTTCGCCGTGAAGGGCGGCGTCCCCGGCAACGTATTCTCCCTGGAATTCTACGAGGCCTTGCCCGATCCGGTCCGGGAGGACGCCCTCGTCCAGAAGACCTTCGAGGACATGTTGGCGCTCGTGACGGCGCCCGAGCCCGACACGGCGGCGGTGCTCGCGTACAGGGAAGCCAACGCGCCCGCCCTCCTGAAGCGGCTCGGCGAGCTCCTCAAGCCCTACCAGGAAATCTTCCGGGAAGGCGACACCGTGGCCTACCTCGGCGTGCCCCTCAACACCATGTCGCATTACTTCACCTCCGATCGCAGCGACGACGTGGCGGGCGTGCTCATCACCCACCGCTTCGATTCCCTCGATCGCCAGCCCGCGACCGCCTTCCAGGACTTCTTCGGCACCAAGTCCGACAGCTCGGAGTTCTATGTCGAGGGCTCGGTGCGGCGCCTGGGCCTGTACCCGGCGGTGCGCTCCCCCCTCGGCTACAATCTCCTCGACAGCATCGGCATCGTGAACACGTGGTACCACGAGGGGCGCAACACCCTTTACTTCTACGGCATGGAGGACGCGTACCTCGATTACGTGCCGGTCGCCATCGAGAACCAGGGGAACCCCCGCGCCAAGCCGCAATCCAACGTCCGGGGCGGCATGGGCTTCTTCGCGGGCGGCGTCCCCGACTCCTTCCACGTGTTCATCGAGGTCGACACGGCCTCCATCAAGACATACTCCCTCCCCGCCGTGCGCGCTTACGCATGCCGCGAGGACGGCTGGTACTCGAGGAAGGACTGCTCCACCTATTACCGTCCCTATTGCCTCGACAAGGGCTGGGCGCCGGCGGACTGCGACGTCGACGCCGTGAACGCCAGCCTGAAAGGGCGCCTCGACGGCGACACGGCCCTGCTCCGGGCCGCGCCCGTGGCCGACACCGCGGACGCGAAGGCCGTCCGCCTGGGCACCGAGCGGTTCTGCGTGGAGAACGATTTCCCGGAGATGGACGGGGTATGCGGCGCGTCCCGGGAGGAATGCGGGAAACCGGGGACGAACGGCTGCAAGGAATCGCTGTGGAACTATTGCAAGGACACGCTGTGGCGCCCCGCCCAATGCGGGGAGGGCCTGGCCTGGTATTGCCGCGACAAGAAGCGGCCGTCGGAAGTGATGTGCAGGCACGCGGACGAGTTCTGCCGGGACAATCCCGGCAACGCGGCGTGCCGCTGAGGGAATCGAGCAGGAGACGGAGGATGGACATGGAAACGAACCCGATGATCGGAGCGGCGGCACGCGGACGGACTGCGTCCGCGCGCGGGGGGATGGCGTCCGCGGCCCTGCGGACGGCGGCGCTGGCCGCCTTCGCCGCCCTGCTGGCCGCGGCCCCGGCGGCGGCCCAGGACGCGGAGGGAGACATCCAGCGCGCGCGCGCCGAGATCGCCAAGGCGAAGAAGGAGATCCAGCGCGCCGACGCCGAGCTGCGCCGCACCGACTCGCTCATGCGCGGCGAGGCCTCGGCCGCCGCCCAGGCCGAGGAGCGCCACGCGAAGGACCGGGAGCGCCGGGAGAAGGAGATCGCCGCGCTCCAGGGACGCCTGCAGGAGGCGCAGGGGAAGATCGGCGCCGAGAAGGCCGCCCTGGCGCG